>DMNP01000220.1 GCA_003452695.1 Eggerthellaceae bacterium | reverse complement strand
TTCAACGTGCTGCTGCAGGTGCTCGACGACGGGCGGCTTACCGACGGGCAGGGGCGCGTGGTGTCGTTCAAGAACACGATAATCATCATGACCTCGAACGTGGGCAGCCAGTTCATTCGCGAGTTCTCGGAAAACGGCGACGATGCTGCAGAGGAAACGAAACAGCGGGCTATCGAAGAGGCGCTGCGCGCGACCTTCCGCCCCGAGTTCCTGAACCGCATCGACGACATCGTCACTTTCGATGCGCTGTCCATCGCCGACATCGAACCGATCGTCGGCCTGCAGCTGGCCGACGTGCGCAAGCGCTTGCAGGACCGCCGCGTCACCTTGGACATAACGCCTGCTGCAACCGAGAGCCTGGCAATAGATGGCTACGACCCGGTGTTCGGCGCGCGTCCGCTGAAGCGCCTTATCCAGCGCGAAGTGGTGGACCGCATTGCCGACCAGGTGGTGCGCGGCAACTTGCTGGAGGGCGACCACGTGCTGATAGACGTGAATCCCGAAGGCGGATACACCTGCAAGGTGGAAAAGCCGCTCGACATCGATTACGACGCATTGCTGAACGACGGTGACGCAGAGTAAGGCTGCATATCCCGTCCTGCAGAGCTGGTCGGAAGGGGAAGTGTGCGAACGTGCGGCATTCCACGCTATAATGGCACACGTTTCAACGGAAGGTTTGGATAGGGGGCCGTGGTGGCTGAACAACAACAAGAGACGATCGAGATTCCGCTGGTGCTGGAAAACGTGCTGCGCTATTGCCTGAAGGACGCCCAGGAGCGCATGGAGAAAGGCGAGACCGTGCTGCCGTTTTCCGCCTTGGCGGTGAAGGACCACCTGCTGATGGAAGAGCACGATGCCGACAGCGTGGACGAAAGCTTCGCATCGGTGCGCAAGACGGTGTCGGGCGCGACGGGGGCCATGGCGTATGGCTTTTGCTACGACGGGTTCATCGAGATGCCGTCCGGCAAGAAGCGCGACTGCATTATCGCCCAAGGCGGCGTGCCGGGCGACGAATACGGCCATGCCATTGGCGTTACGTACAGCGCGGACGAAGAGGGCAATCGCGTGTTCTCATCCGAGCCGATTTATGTTGGCAACTGCCTGAACTACATGCAGGGCATGGAGGATCTGGCCCTGGACGACAGCGCCGATGTTGCGGACGCAGCAGAAGGCGCGACGGAAGAATAGCGGAGAAACTGCAAGATTCATGCAAGGTCCGTTGGAATTCCCGTTGGATTCCAACGGGCTTTTTGCTTGAAGCGCGCCAGGTTAATCTGACGGGGAAGAGAGCGCCGGCGGCTTGTGCTGCAAGGGCCGTGCGCTATGCTGTGCGCGTGAGTCGGAGGCGGTTTCCGAACTCGGCGGGAACCGCATCTGCTCGGCATGGCTGCAGTTCGTCTTTCTATCGGGGATTTATTGTGAAGCCAACGAACGCTTTGGTAGAATAGGCAGGCTATTTATTCCTGCCCCGGTGATTGCCTTCACCAGCCCGGGGCCGTTTAGTCCAGAGGAGGTGAGCTGATGAAGGCTTACGAATTGCTGTTCTTTGTTGCTCCGAATCTCGAAGAGGATGCCCGCGTCAAGATTATGGGTCGTATCGAGAACGTCATTACCGAGGGCAATGGCACGATCGACAACCACGAAGACTGGGGCAAGCGCAAACTCGCCTACGAGATTAACAAGCTGACCGAGGGTGACTATATCCTCATCGACTTCCATGCCGAACCCGACCACATTGCCGAGCTCGATCGCATCCTGCGCATCAACGACAGTGTCGAGCGTCACATGATCGTGCGGCGCACCGATCGCGACTAATTGGAAGGAGCGCTCGGCCAATCCGAGCGCACGGCTAGAAGAGGTGGAATCATGAGCATTAACCGAGTCGTCATCACCGGCAACCTTACGCGCGATGCAGAGCTGCGTCGCACGCAATCGGGCATGGCCATCCTGGCAATTGGCGTGGCCGTGAACGATCGTCGCCGCAATTCGCAGACGGGCGAATGGGAAGATTACGCCAACTTCATCGATTGCAAGATGTTCGGAACGCGTGCCGAGAGCCTCTCGAATTACCTTACCAAGGGAACGAAAGTGGCCATCGAAGGCAAGCTGCGCTGGTCGCAGTGGGAGCGCGACGGGCAGAAGCGCAACAAGTTGGAAGTTATCGTAGACGACCTGGAATTCATGTCATCGCGCTCTTCGGGCCAGGGCAATGGCGGATATCAGGGCGGTGGCTCGGGTGGCTACCAGGCAAATGCGGGTTCTTATCAGCCCGCTGCAGCGGCGAATCCCGCCCCTGCGCCCGCTCCTGCAATAGACGCCAGCTCATCTGTATACGATGACGATATACCGTTCTAGCGAACGGAGGGCCCTGCGCACGACGCGTAATCGACGCGCTGCGTTAACGGGGCCCTGCATGGAGAAGAAAGAGGTAGGTACGAATGGCTGATTACTCGAAACAGCCTCGGCGCAAGTACTGCCAGTTCTGCAAGGACCAGGTGGACTACGTCGATTACAAAGATACGCAGCTGCTGCGCAAATACGTTACCGACCGCGGCAAGATTAAGCCGCGCCGCGTGACGGGTGCCTGCATGCAGCATCAGCGCGACATTTCCAATGCGGTCAAGCGCGCTCGTACCATGGCGCTCATGCCCTATACGGTGCCGGCTGTAAGCGGCCGCGGCGATCGCCGTCGCCGTCGCGATTAGGGAAGGGGGATCGCATGAAGGTCATTCTTCTCGAAGAGCTGCACGGTCGTGGCGGTGAAGGCGACGTTATCGAGGTTTCCCGCGGTTTCGCGAACAACTACCTGCTGCGCAGGGGCATTGCCGTGAAGGCGACCGATGGCAACCTGAAGCAGCTCGAGCAGCGTCGCAAGAACATCGCGAAGCGCGAAGAGGTGCGCATTGCCAACGCCGAATCGCTGAAGCAGAAGCTCGAGGCGGCTCCGGTCGAGATTAAGGCGAAGGTCGGCGACGAGGGCATCCTGTTCGGTTCCGTTACCAGCCAGATGATTGTCGACGCCGTGAAGGCGCAGCTCGACCTGGAAATCGACCGCCGTCGCGTGGATGCGCGTCAGTCGATAAAGGTCGTCGGCGAGCACGAGGTTGCCGTTTCGCTGTATCGCGAAATAAAGGCTGCGTTGAAGCTGAACGTCGTGGACGAGGCCGGCAATGCCGAGCCTGCCGCCGAAGAGGCCGAGCAGGCCGAAGAGGTGGTTGCCGAGGCCGAAACCGCTGCCGAGGAAACCGAAGTAGCCGAGGAAGCCGTGGAGGCCGAGGAGACTTCTGAGGAATCTGCGGACGAGGAATAAACCAGTTTCCACATTTGCAAGGTGTGGAAAACGTGGAAAACCCCTTCTGCCCCAGTTCGGGCGAAGGGGTTTTCCCCATTGCGGGGTGGAGTGGCCTACGCTGTCGGCTGGGAGCCAAAAATAGTACCTGAACTGGCTCTATGACTGGCGTAAGATAGGGTCTGAACCATATCGGCCACAAGCCGCGCGCTTTTTGCAAACGGGCAAGAAAGGGTGCACATGCCTGCGCACAACAATGCATCGACCGAGGAAAAGCCAATTCCACGCAATATAGAAGCCGAGAAATCGGTGCTTGCAGCATGCATGCTGAATTCCGACATCCTCGAGGAGATAATGCTGAAGCTGCGCCCCGAGAACTTCTTTCGTCCCGCGCACCGCATTATCTACGAGGCGGTGTCCGATTTGCATGCGCGCCGCATTCCGGTGGACCAGATATCGCTGGCAGACAATCTGAATGCATCGGGGCAGCTCGACGCCGTGGGTGGGCGTTCGTACATTATCGAGCTGGCCGACAACACCTTTGCCCTTACCAATTGGTCGAACCATGCCGACATCGTGAAGCGCACCTCCATCCTGCGCGACCTGATCTTCGCATCCACCCAGATAAGCGCATTGGCCTACAACGCGCCCGACGATTTGGACGAAGTGGTGGAAGACGCGGAGCGCACCCTGTTCGAGGTAACTGAGAAACGCGTGTCGTCGTCGTTCACGAAGATGGACGTGTTGCTCACAGACGCTTTCGAGGAAATTACCAAGCTTGCAGAGCAGGGGTCGCATATGGCGGGCGTGCCCACGGGCTTCAAGGACGTGGACGACTTGTTCCATGGCCTGCGCGGCGGCGACCTGGTTATCCTTGCCGCTCGACCGGGTGTGGGCAAGACCTCGTTTGCGTTGAACATGGCCGTGAACGCTGCGCAGCGCGGCACTTCGGTGGCCTTCTTCTCGCTGGAGATGAGCGCCGGGCAGCTGGTCCAGCGCATACTCTGCGCCGAGGCGCGCGTGAACTTGTCCAAGATCCGCGGCGGCTATGGCATAACCGAAGGCGACTGGGGGGCCATTGCCGACGCTTCGAATCGCCTGGCCAAGCTGGAGTTGTTCATCGACGATTCCCCGGGCCTTTCCATCTTGGAGGCCCGCGCGAAGGCGCGCCGCGAGCTGCGCCAGGTGGAAAGCGGCAAGGGCCTGATCATCGTGGACTACCTGCAGCTCATGCAACCGCAGACGGCTCGGCGCGATGGCAACCGCGCGGTGGAGGTCGGCGAGATTTCGCGTGGCCTGAAAGTACTCGCGAAGGAATTGGACATGCCCGTCATAGCGCTCTCGCAGTTGTCGCGCGCCGTGGAAATGCGCGGCAAGAAGCGCCCGCAGCTTTCGGACCTGCGCGAATCGGGCTCTATCGAACAAGACGCCGACATCGTCATGTTCATCGACCGTTCCATGGACGAAACCGAAGCCGAGCAGGAGGGGCGCCCACCGCTGAACACGGCCGAGCTTATCGTGGCCAAGCACCGCAACGGTCCGACGCGCGATATCCGGCTTGCCTTCGTGGCCGATTACACGCGCTTCATGGACTACGCCGACGACCAGGATTACTAAAGCTGCAGCTGGTGCGCGGTCCGGTTCGCAGCCGATTTGGCCTCGGGCTGCGAACCGGGCCGCGCACGCGGGTCACAGTTCCAGGCACGTTGCGTCTGGCTTGGCCTCGAGCAGTGCATTCAAGGTGGCTCGATGGCAGGTGAATACGATGACCTGGCGCCGTTCCGCCAAAAGTGCCAATGCGCGGGCAGATGACCGGCGGCGTTCGTCGTCGAAGTTCACCAGTATGTCGTCGGCGATAACGGGGATTGCCCGCCCGACGTTTTCAGCTTGCAGGAGCATGGCAATGCGCAGGGCGAGATATAGCTGCTGACAGGTTCCCAACGACAAATGGCGGGCTTCGAGGGCGCTGCCGTCGTTGCGCGTGGCAACGATTCTGCCCCCGGGCGTGGTGGCGACGCCCGTCCACGTTCCGCCGGTCATAAGCCCGAGAAGCTCGCTTGCCTGTGCATACACTTCGGGTTGGCTGCGGCTTTCCCATGCAAGGATGCTCTTTTCCAGCATGCGTTTGGCAAGCATCAGCACCACCAGCTCGTGCTTGCGGTCGCGCAGCTCGCAGAGGATTTGCTGGTATTGCAGTTTCAGCTCGTCCAACGTGCGGTCGGCGCGCGCGCGGGCAAGGCGCTCGTTCAGCTCGCCGTAGCGCTGGTTCATCTCGTCGCAAGCGCGGGCCAGTGCATCGCGCTGCATGGCATGTGCTCGGATGTCCTCCTCGATATCCGATGGCGCAACGTCGGGTGCAAGGCCAGCTTTCACAGCTTGTGCGCGGCGGTCTTGCTCGAGAGCGCTCAGGCTTTCCTGTAGGGAAGAAAGACGCAAGTCGATTGCGGAAGAACGCTGGCCACGCTCGTTTCGGCGCGTGCGTTCCTCGCGCGCGTCGTCCAGCAACGAACGTGCCTGGCGCACCGACCCGTCTGCATCGCCAAGCCCCCGTTCCCTGAAAAAACTGCGCATGTCCCGGTCGAAGCGCTCGTGCTCGGCCACGTTGGCATCCAGCTTCTTCTTGTCTTGCAGCATAACCCACTGGGCGTCCTTCCGCCGCTCGGTCAATGCTTCAGATCCTCTATTTGGCCTGGTAAGAGCCACAATGGCACCTGCTGCCAAGAAAAAGGCAAGCACGACCATGCCAATGCCGAGGGCTGTGATAGACAAGCTTTGAATCTGGCGCCCGTGCACGAACACGGGAATGCCAGCCGCAACGAACACGAGCGGCAACAGGATGGATATAACGACCTGCGAGGTTCGGTTGCGCAAGCTGCGTTCGCGCTGGGCTTCGGATTCGTCCACTTCGAGTAGCGCTTCGTAGGCTGCACTCGATGTCGCGCTGTTCTCCTTTGCGCGATCTACGGCGCGCAGCAGTTTCTCCTTCTCCGCCGCAAGCTCTTCAATCTTGTCGCGCAGCAGTCGGTCTGCCGTGTCGTCCAGCGTCAGGAGGCGCGGGTCGATGGGGGTGGGTGCGCTGTTGCCGTGATCGGCCTTCGCCAGTTCCTGCCGTTCGGCTTCCAGCGTTGCTTCCTGCTCGCGCATTTCGGCTATGCGCGCATCCAGCGATTGCACGTGCGACTGGGCGATGCGCAGCTCTTCTATGCGCGTGTTGTGCTCGTTCAGGCTTGCCAAGCTTGCCGCACGCGTCTCGGCAAGCTCTTCGCGTTCGCGGTCTTCCTGCTTCAGGTGCTCTACGGCCTGCAACGCCTCGCTCACTTCCGAGCGCTTGGCTTCAAGCCGCTCTCCCAGGCGCACGACGGACAGCGTGGCGTCTTCGGCTTTCGAGGTGTGCGCTGCAATCTGCTGCTCCAGCTCTACGAATGCGGCCGCCGGACTCGTTCCCGTTCCCGAACCTGCCGTAAGCAGGCGCGCCGTGACTTCCGACGTGTTGTGCAGCGATCGCAGTTTGTCGGAAGTCAGGTGAAACATCGTCTTGAACGTTGCGTTGTCCAGGTCGGCGACGATGGATGCATTGCCATGCAGGCCGTCGGCGTTGTGGCCGCGCGATACGACATCTCGATTCGCCGGGCGCTGGTCCCCGTCTTCCGATGCGAACACGAGCGAGCCTGCGCGGTGGCCTTCTGGCGGGCGATAGGTGTTTCTGACGCCGCGCGCTTCTTCCCAGCCGAACAAAACGCCCCCGATAAACGATGCCACGGTGCTCTTGCCCGACTCGTTTGACCCGTGCACCACGTTCAGGCCAGGGCCGAACGGTCCGATTTCCCTGTTGCGGAGGGCGCCGTAGCTGTGGATGTGCGCGGTTTCCAGGAAGCGCTTCACGATGCCTCCTCGTCCAGCAGGTCCAAGACGAGCGTTTCGGCCGCGTCGTTGAAGTCGTCCATGCGCCGTGCAAGCGAAGATGGCAGGTCGATACCGCGCTTCACGAATTCATCCTGGATATAGTTCACCATTTCGTCGCCATGCGAGCGCTGTTCGTTTGCAATGTGCAGCACATGGTCGGGAAACAGCGATCCGTCGATGCTGGCCCGGCGCTGCCGTGGCAAGCGCGTGCGGTCGAGCAGCGTGTCGCAGAAGAACGCGGGGTATGCGTTGTTCAATCGCTTGCGCAAGTCGGCCAGCACGTCCGCTTTCGCCAGGAACCGGTGCAGCGGGCTTTCGCCTTCCAGGACCACCCGCACGACCATGTCGTCGCAGCCGGTCTTCGCACATGCGTGGAACAGGTGCGTAAGGGTAAGGCGCGACACGTCTGCCAGCGTCTGGCACGTGGAGATATCGACCGATATCGTATGGAAGGCAATGTTTGCCGTGGGCACGAAGTTCAACGTCGTGTGCACTTCCGAAAATTCATCCGTGCGATTCATCGACACGATGAAGCAGCCGCGCTCGCCCGATTCCTTCAAGTCGCGACCCTGGATGCAACCGGGAAAGACGATGCGCGGGTTGCCGTACGTCGGCAGGGTCAGGCGTTGGTGCAGGTGGCCGCACGCCCAGTAGTCGATGTCGGCGGCCAGCAAATCGCCTGGATTGCAAAACGCCTTGCTTTGGTCCAGGTCGAGTCCCGTATGAATCAGGCCCAGCGAAAACGGGGCTCGGGCGGCATGCGGGAAACGTGTTTCGAGCGCTCGTATGGCCGAGGTTCGCGATATACCTGCGGAAATGGATTCGTCCAATGGCCAGGCCTGGTTGCGGTATCCCCGCGCGCCGATTAGGCACAGCGGTTCGCCTTCGCGCTCGTACAGCGCAAACTCGGGCGCTTCGCCACCCATCATGTGCGCCGACGGGGGCAATTTGGCCATGCCCGCCCGCCAGGTGGAAAGGGGGTCGTGGTTCCCGGGCGTCAGGTACAGGGGAATGCCCGCAGCGTGCAAGCGTTCCAGCCCATCGAAGAAGTGCAGGTAATCGCCGTACGAGGGGCGCGATGTGTCGAAAGCATCGCCCGCAAGCACGACGAAGTCAACGTCGTTTTCGAGTGCAGTGTCGATAACGCGGTCGTATGCCAAGGCAATGGCATCTTGCAGCCGCACGGCCCAAGCATCCGAAAGGTCGCGAAATCCCCGTATCGGGGCCCCAATATGCAGGTCTGCAGTATGTAGGAATTTCAACGATTGCATCATAGCGCCCAGTATACAACCCCGCGTCCGCCGTTCGAAAGCACATCGAAGCAGACGGGTCGATCATGCCGCCGCAGTTCACTCTATGCAGCCCGGCGGGCAGTCGAGCAAGAGGGGCGTGTGAACTCTTCCCATAGCCCCAATCGGAGACCTCGAACTGGCCCGCCTGCAGCCCCGGTGCAGGGGCATCGTGTAGAATGGCGAGAAGGGCAACTCGAACTCGGAGGGAGACCGCCATGTGCAACGGGTCCGTGCGCGCCGGGGGGCGCCCGCGCGTGGTCGACAGGCTGGGGATAGGCAGCGTCGCCATAGGCATAGAGAGCTTCGCGGACGTGGCGACGCGCCACGTGTACGTGGACAAGACCATGGTCATCGCCGATCTGCTGGACCGTGGCGGCGTCACGCTGTTCTGCCGGCCCCGCAGGTTCGGCAAGTCGCTGATGCTGCGCACGCTGCAGTGCTACTTCGAGGCGCCGGTGGAGGGCTGGGTGGACGACATGGGGCCGATCTTCGACAGCCTGGCCATCATGGATTCCGAGGAGCGCCACATCGCCGAGCGGGGGGTGCACCCGGTTATCTACCTAGGGCTGAATGCTTGCGGAGGCGACGCGTGGGAGGCCATGCGTGCGTCGGTGGTCAAGTTGGTGGCCGAGGAGTTTGCGCGCCATTCATACCTGCTCGATTCGCCGAGGATGGCGGAGTTCCAGCGCAATGAGTTTGTGCGTATCGCGTCCGGAGACGCGTCCGATGCCGACCTGGAGCATTCCCTTGTCTTCCTTTGCAAGCTCCTGCGCAACCACCATCGCAGCCAGGTGGTCATCCTCATAGACGAATACGACAAGATCGTGACCGAGGGGCACCTGCACGGTTACCGAGACGAGGCCACCGGCTTCCTGAAGAGGTGGCTGACCGGCGCGCTGAAGGGCACGGTGGACCTGCGCCTGGCCGTGCTGACCGGCGTGCAGCGCGTGAGCAAGGAGTCGATCTTCAGCGATCTGAACAACTTCCGGGTTGACACGGCCCTCGACCACCAGTACGCCGAGGCCTTCGGGTTCACGCAGCTGGAAGTGGAGGAACTCGCAGCGCATCTGGGGCATGCCGACAGGGCGGGGGAGCTCGCCGAGTGGTACGACGGCTACTCCTTCGGCGGCGAGGCCGTGTACAACCCGTGGTCGGTGCTCAACTACTTCGACAAGGGCTGCATAGCCCAGCCCTACTGGACCAACACGAGCTCCAACTCGGTTGTGAAGTCGATGATCGCGCAGGCCGGCGAGGACACGAACGCCCAGCTGACGACGTTGGCAGAGGGCGGGGCCGTGGAGGCTGCGCTCGACCTGTCGGTCGTGTTCGGCGAGATAGACTCCGACACTTCGGCCATCTGGAGCCAGCTTTACCTGGCGGGCTACGTCACCACCCGCGACGTCGCCGAGCCCAACGAGGCGTCGATAGTCCGGCGCCTGGAGGTGCCCAACCTGGAGGTGGCGCGCCTGTTCTCCCGCGAGCTGGTCGAGCGCGCCGAGGCCGCCGCCGGCGGGCGCCACGCGCTCTCGGCCCTGCACGCCGCCCTGCGCGCCGGCGACGCCGAGGCGCTCGCCTACGAGCTAGAGCGTGCGCTCCTGAACTCGGTTTCGTTCTACGACCTGCGCGACGAGAACTCGGCCCACATGTGGCTGTTGAGCCTGCTCTACGGGATGGAGGGATACCGCTACCCGCGTTCGAACCGCGAGGTGGGCCGCGGGCGCCCCGACGTCGTCTGCGAGCCGGCCGCCGCCCGCGAGCGGGAGCTGCCCGCCGTCGCGTGCGAGGTAAAGTTCGCCCGCGACCTCCCCGGCGACGAGGACGCCGCCCGCGGCGCTCTGCGGGATCTGGCCGTCTCCGCCCTGGACGCCCAGGCCCTCCCGAAGCGCTACACCCATGGCCTGGCGGGCGCAGGAGCCGTGCTCTGGGGCGTCGCCTTCGACGGCAGCAAGCATGCCGCTGTGGCCTGTGCGCGCCTCTGAGCGTGAATCACCGGTGCCTGGTATCGGTGATTCACGTTTTGGCCCCATAGCCATCACTTACTGGCTCCAGTAATGAGGTTAGGTGGGTGCTCACTTTGAATGCAAGAAAAAAGGTCAGGGCACATAAGCCGCTGACCTGGATGCTCGTGGTGGTCAGGGGGGCTTGGGCGCTTGCTGCGCAAGCGCTGCCCTGCGCTCGCCTGCCAGCGTGCTCGGGCCCGAAGGCGCCGCTGGCGCCTTCGCCCTTCTCAGGGTTCAAGTCCGTGCGGCTGCCCCTGGGATGAGAACAGCCCCTTAGTTGGGGCTGTAGTTTGAAATGGTGGTCAGGGGGGGCTTGAACCCTCGGCACGCGGATTTTCAGTCCTTGGAGCTCTCTTTTCCATCGCTCTGACCTGCATGTATACTAGCACAAATCCCGGGTTCAACCCTTAACTTACCTTAAGTTCACGTAAGCAATGTGGGTGCAAATGGGCGTACTCAAAGTCTCGGCAAAACCCTAACACGAGATTCCGTCACGGGTCTTGCTGACGCGATCAACCGATGGTTGACTTGTTCACAGAAGTCGCATCGGCTATCTATGCGTGAGCCGCATGCGCGTGCCATCCGTCACGAGGATTCCCTCGTCGCGCATGCGCCCCATCTCGCGGGAAAGCGCGCTGCGGTTAACACCTAGGAAGCGTGCGAGCCCGGTTTGCGAGTAGGGAACGATCGCGAAACCCTGGTCGTCGGTCTCGCATTCCGCCAGGTACACGGCAAGGCGATCGCGCATGCTGCTCTGGCCGAAGATGCGCACCTTGCGGTTGAGGTGCAGGTTCCGCCTGGAGAGCACGCGCACCATGTTCAGTGCCAGCCTCGCCTCGACGGGTCCGCCCGACGAGTATCCGATCGAGGAGAAGTCGAGCAGGAGCACGTCGGCGTCGGAGAGCGCGACGACTTGCATGGGACTGGCATCCACCCCCGCGCATGCGAGCGATGCGCCGTACGTCTCGCCCGCCGTGAAGCGGTTCATGCCGATCTGGCCGAAGTCCTCGTTATGGAACGAGCACTCCACCTCGCCGGAGAGCACGATGCCGAAATAGGAGAAGGGCTCGCCGATGCGCTGCAGGAACGAGCCTTTGGGGAAATGCCCCCTCCGCGCCCTGAGGAGGTCGAAAGCCGATTCGAGCTCCTCGGAATCGAAGCCGTCGAAAAGGAGGGAGCCCGCCGCTATCGCACGTTCGACCGTGCTGATTTTCACCGACATGGCGCCTCCCGTCTCGAATTGCGTCATCAGACGGAACGAGCATAGATGCGAATCGGCGCTCTGTCTGTTGCCATGGCAACATCTGACGTAGCGTTTATGAGGGCCGAGTTTATTTCACCGAAAGAGAGGGGGCCGCCTCACAATGATGAGGGCGGCCCGCTTGGGAGGGAAGGAAGGCGTTCTACTGCGTCACCCATAAAATGCGCCACGCATAGTAAGCCTTGGTTTTTTACAATCAGTCGGATGCGTTAAGCGCCGTAGCCTTGCTGCAGGAGCTGTTGGGACTCTCCATAGGTCACCCAGCCGTCGGGCAGCTCAACGTCTTCGTGCTGGTGGCAGGCTGTGCACACGACCGTGGAGGCGCGATGCCCCTTGTGGCAGTCGGTGCACTCGAGCGAGAGCGCCTCGTGGTGCTGCTCGTGTGGGTTGAACGCCCGGCTCGCCGTGGAGGCTGCGAGCTTGTCGTAGCTGAGCTCCCCGTCGTCGCCGAGCAGGTACACGTGGCATGTCGCGTTGGTGCAGAAGCTCTCGCCGGTCTTGCCGTCCCACGACTGCAGGCCCGAGGCGCTGCGCTCGTTGCGCGGTAGGGGGTAGTTGCCGCTCACGTAGTTCATGCCATCGTGTGCGAGTTCCGCGATGTTGGGGACGTGGCAGTCGACGCACACGATCTCGGATTTCGCAGTGGCCTTCGTGTTGCGGTGGAGCACGGCCATCATGGCGTTGGTGTTCGTCACCTCGTTGCCGTATTTGTCCACGCCCGCCGAGTCCTGTTCCTGCATGTAGTTGTCGACATAGGCGCCCTCGATGTGGCACATGGTGGAGCAGAAGCTCGGCGACTCGTGCCAGACCATCATGCCGGCACCGACGGCGACCAGCACGACGACGATCACGCCCACGATCGCAAGCTTCTTCCTGCCCTTCTTCTTCGGGGCGGGCGCGTCCTCGGCTGCGCCCGGCTCCGTCGTCATATCGAGTTTCTCGTCACTCACAGCCCGCTCCTTTCTCGTCAGGCAAAGGAACGTTTATGCCGCAGAAGACATGCCCAGAAGAGCATCAGCTTCGTCGAGCATCTCGGTGCCCTTGTCGAGGCAGTAGCGGTAGTACGCCGGGTTGTGCGCACCCTCGCTGTTCTCGGCAGCCGCGAGGTTCCAGTAGTAGCACGACGCGCGCTGGAGCCACTGCAGGCGCTCGAGCTTGGCGGCGTCGATGCCGTTGCTCTTGGCGAAGGCCTCGTCGAGCTTGAGCACCTTCTGGCCCGGGTTGGCTTCGTCGTCCTGCTCCGTGGCGACCTTGGACTCGAGGTTCTGGATGTAGCGCGCGCAGCGCTCGCCGAGCGCGGTCGTGGCCGGGTCGATCTCGTCCTGCCAGGCCTTCACCTCGGCCTTGATGTCGGCATGGCACGAGCTGCAGTCGCGGTCGATGAGCTCCTGGTTGTCGAGCGGGCTTATCCACTCGTGGCTGGCGTAGACCGTGCCGTCGGCCGCCTTCGTGGTGGCCATGTGGCAGTCGTTGCAGTCGTAGCCGAGGTTCTGCATGTGCGATCCCTGGTGCAGGATCTCGTTGTCGCCGCCGTAGACGAACTCGTACTCGGCATGGCGGATGGCGAGCATCTTAGCGCCCGTGGAGGCGTACGTCCAGTCGACGAAGTCATGGTCGTCGTACCACTTCAGGGCCTTCTCGGGAACCATGTCGGAGCGGCCGTTGTCGTACGGGCTCGTCGGGATGGACGTGCCGGGCGCCATGGAGTAGTCGCAGTGGCACTGGCCGCAGACCTCGCCGTTGATGGTGTTGCCGGCGTCGTCGCCCATCGAGCGCACCCACTCGGCGCGGTCGACCTCGAGGTACACCTCGCCGTCCTTCATGGGCGTGTTGGCGTGGCAGCTCGCGCAGCTGATGTTTTCGTCTAGGTCGCCGATGACCTCGTTGAAGGCCAGCGCGTGGACGGACTCGCCTTCCTTATCGACCAGGTTGGAGTACTGCGGCGACTTGCACGTGATGCAGGCGGCCTTGGTCTTCGTGCCATCTCCAACGCGGCCGTTGTGCGTGACCGTCCACAGCGAGTACACGTGGCTGGCCGGCTCGGTGTAGTACTTCGCGTAGCCGTAGCCCTTGCCGAGGATCTTGATCTCGGGGTTCGTCTCGAGGTAGTCCATCTTCTTGGCGTCAACGTACTTGTACCCTTCTGGCAGCGCCGACGTAACGTCCTCGGTCTTAGACGCGTAGCCCTCGGCGACATAGGGATTGTCCAGGTAGTCCTCGGCCGGAGGCGTGTTCGACGCGTTGGCCAGATACGACTCGTACTCGTACGGGTAGGCCTCTGCCCACTGCGTCGCCTTCACGACGCCGTACTTGTCGGGCGCAGGCGTCGCGTCTGACTGGGCGACGTTGGGCGTGGGGTTGCCCACCTGGGTTGTGTTCGCCTTGGGGGCGCATGCCGAAACCCCGACGATCACCGCCACAATCGCCACGACGCACACCGTGATGAAAGCTTTCTTGCCCTTCATGGCAGGCCCCTTCCTTGGACAAGCCCACGTATCTCAACTGCAATAACATAGCTGAAATGCGGTGACATGTCTGTTGCTGTGGCAACACCTGACTGCAGTAATGCGCGAGGAATGCCTGCGAAGCCGTTACTTGCGACCCTTAAAGAGGGTTAGATGGTCGGTCGTTTCGAATAGCTCGAACGGATTCTTCGAGGGCGGCCATCTGAGCCTCGGTTTTCTTCAGACCGCGCACCACGATGATGACGTAGACGAGCAGTGCCGCCCAGACGAGAACGTATGCCCCGATGATGAACGGCATGGACGGGACGACGGTGCTGTAGATATCGGCTAGAATCGGGTTCATGTCGGCTTCCTTTCGCAGGTTTGGGTAAGGCGAATAACCGGATGGCTAGTCATCGAGCTGGTCCTTGAGGGCTTGCAGGCGCTCGGCGAGGCGCGCCTGCCTGAAGCGCAGGCGGTACAGGCCGAACGCAACGAGCATCATGCCCGCCATCACGAGCATGACCGCGAGCGCCATGTCTGGCGACATGCCGCCTTCTCGTGTGACGACCGGATGCACGCTCGACGGGATCAGGCGCGTGACCATGAAGCAGATGGGCACGTCGACGAATGCGATGACGCTGACGACGCTGGCGTACGTGGCGCGCAGCTCGGGGTCGTCGACCGCGTTGCGCATGACAAAATACGCGATGACGATGAGCATGAGAATGAGGTACGTCGTCAGGCGCGGGTCCCACGTCCACCACACGCCCCACTCGAAACGCGTCCACAGGTCCCCCGTTATCATGGTGAACACGACGAACAGCAAGGTGAGCTCCATCGCCACGCGCGAGCAGGTGTCGAAACGGGCCTCGCGCGTCGTGAGGAAGCGCACCCCGTAGTACGCGCCGAAGGCCAGCAGCACGAACGACACGATGGCCACCGGCATGTGGAAGTAGAAGATCTTCTGGCTGAGCAGCTGCTGGTGCGTGACCATGACATCGCCGACGAGCTCGGGCGATTCGAGCGCCGCCCCGTTCACGGGTGCGACGAGCAGGAACGCCGCGAGGAACCCCGCGGTCGTGAGCACCGCGCCCGCCGCGAGCGCGGGTATGGCCAGCTTGTCCGGCCATTGCCCCGCCTCGGGCACCTTCACCATCCCTTTTTTCACCTTACCCCCTTTGCCCTTCGCCGCGAGCTAAGCGCTCACTACGAAATCGTACAGGACCCAGCATACGAGCAACATGACTACGTCGTATCCGCAGGCGAGCACGAGCGGCATGACGAACAGGTCGGTCCAGAGCTCGGTGCCCGCGATAGCCGCCGTCGTCGCCGTGACGCAGGCGGACAGCAGCGGGTAGATCAGCGGGATGAACAACACCGCGAGCATGACGTCCTTCGAGCGTGTGTTCATGGTGATGGTCGACAGCATCGTGCCGATGCCCGCCATGCCGATGGTGCCCACGAGCAGCGGCGCCACGATGGCGGCGAAGGTCGGCGCGACCGGCTGGCCCGACATGAAGAAGAAGTAGAACAGGGGTACCGCGATCACCTCGACAAGGAACATGAACAGCATGTTCGATGTCGCCTTCGCCAGGAAGATAACGGAACGGTCGAGCGGCGCGAGGAGCACACCTTCCATGCACCCCTGCTCCTTCTCGTGCGCGAACGAGCGTCCCAAACCCAGCAGCGACGTGAACACGATGAGCGCCCAGAGCAATCCGCCCCCCATGTGCATGATGTCCAGCCCGTTGGCCGTGAGCGCCAGCGCGGCGCCGTACACTATGATGACGAGCAGGGCGTAGATGCCCATGGACATGAGCATCTCGCGTGTGCGGAACTCCTGGCGCAGGTCTTTAGCGAGCAGCGTGCGGTATTGCCGGAAGGTAGAAGGGCGGC
This sequence comes from Eggerthellaceae bacterium, assembly GCA_003452695.1. Classification (GTDB taxonomy): domain Bacteria; phylum Actinomycetota; class Coriobacteriia; order Coriobacteriales; family Eggerthellaceae; genus UBA9715. Next base: position 9,073 of record DMNP01000220.1, on the reverse strand, counting down.
CCATCTACGCCACCCCCATGCCGACGGTCTCGCGGTAGAGTTGGGCGAACTCGTCGAAGTCGAGCTCGTCGCGGGGGGCGAACGTGACCACGCGGCCCCGTGCGAGCACGAGGGCGTGCGTGCACATGCCGAACCCCTTCGCGAGGTCGTGGCTGACCATGATGAACGTCCGGTCGCCGCGCGCCGCTTCGATGAGCGAGTCGAAGATATCGACCGCATGAGGGTCGAGTCCCGAATACGGCTCGTCGAGGAACACGACCGCCGGATCGTGGACGAGAGTGCGGGCAATCGAGATGCGCTGGGTCATGCCGCGGGAGAACGTGCGCACCGGGTCGAGCCGGCGGTGCGACAGGCCCACCGCCTCGAGCAGCTCGACTGCACGCGCCTTCGGGTCGGCGACACCGTAAAGCTCGGCGTAGAGCGCTAGATTCTCCTCGGCAGTCAAATCGGGGTACAGCATCGACTGATGCGAGATCATGCCGATGAGCTCGCGCGCTTTGTCAGGCTCTTCCTTTAGGTCGATGCCGCCCACGCGCGCCTGACCGCCCGTCGGCCGCGCCAACGTGGACAGCAGCTTCAGAAGCGTGGTCTTCCCCGCCCCGTTCGGTCCGAAGATTGAGAGGAACGCGCCTTCCGGCAAGTCGAACGACACCCCGTCGAGCGCCTTGCGCGTCCCGAACGCTTTCGAGAGCTCTTTCGCTTCGACTGCGTTCATCGTGACGACGCCTTCGTCTTCCTGCGGCCTACGAGCGCGAACAACGTACCGATCATCAGCATGCCGAATCCGATCCAGACGAGCGAGATGAACTGGTTCACGCGCACGTCGAGCGAATAATCGCCGTTCTGGTTAACGCCGCGATACACGACGAACAGGTCTTCCTCGGGAAAGCCCAACACGCCCGCGTTGATCTTCTGCTGCTGGGTTATGACGTCGAGCTGCACGGAAGGGCTTACGCTGCCCACGTACCGGTCGTCCTTGAAGACGTCGAACGTGACTTCGTAGATGACCTGGTTGTTGGTCGCGCTGTTGTCGGTGACGGAGTCGCCCTGGTACTCCAGGCGGTATTCCTGCACCGTGAACGGCTCGGTCGTTCCCGCGTCCTTACCGGCCTTCAGGTAACCCGATTCCTCGTACACGTACATGCTCGAGCCGATGAGGCCGATAAGGATTATCGCCATGGCGACATGCGCGAACCCCCCGCCTATGGCAGGCGCACGCCTGCTTGGCGTCTTCACGGCGCGCGCGAAGAAGAACAGCGCGTTGAAGAACAGGAGCGACGCCACCAGCAGGCCCACGAGCGCCAACCCGTTGTAGTACCAGGCGGGCCCCGCTTCGAGCAGCGCCTCGGAATTCGCGCCCCCCTTCGCCATCGTGGCATCGTAAACAGGTACGAACTGCGTCGTCCACCAGAAAGTTAGAAGCGCGAACAGTATGACCGCGCAAATCGCCGGGACACGCGCCTGCTCGAGGAACTTGCGCGGGTCGGTCTTTCCCCACGCGAGCAGCGGGCACGCCGACAAGATGAGCATGTACACGATGCCGAGCGGCCGCGCGATCGCCTCGTACGATGTCGCGCCGAGCGAGTCGCCGCCGAACGGTAGCCAGCTCGGCAGGGCAGACGCCACCGTCATGTACGTGAGCAGCAGCGTGAACACGATCATGATGACGTTGTTGAAGTAGTACGCGCCGTCCTTCGACAGCATGTTCTCGACATCGTCGGCGCCTTCCGTGTCAGTTGCAAGCGACTTCCAACGAACGGCTATGAGCACGAGTGGCACGACGGCCGACACCGCGATGAGGCCGCCGAACAACGCGAGCGACACCGGGTCGCCCTCGAACGCATGCACCGACTGCACGATGCCCGAGCGCGTGATGAACGTGGCCACGATGACGAACGTGAACGCGAGGCATGCGCACATGAACGCCCAGCGCTTGAACGCATCGCGCTGGCGGTACACGGTGAACGTGTGGACGAGCGCAACGCACACGAGCCACGACAGGAGGCTCGCGTTCTCGACCGGGTCCCAGCCCCAGTAGCCGCCCCAACCGAGAACGACGTAGGCCCACACGGCGCCGAGCCCGATGCCCGCACCCAGGAACAGCCAACTGGCCAAGACGAACCGAGTCGCGCGCTCGACCCAGAGCTTCGAGAAATCGCCGACGATGAGCGCGGCCATCGCGTAGGCGAACGGCACGGTGAGCCCAGCATAGCCGACGAAGAGCATGGGCGGGTGGATCGCCATGGCCCAGTGCTCGAGCAGCTGGTTCATTGAGTGAAGCGAGGCCGCCTCTGTCAGGTTGCCTTCGGCCGTGAAGTAGCTGGCGGGCGTGGGCGCGAAGGGCATGTTCCCCTCCGAGAACAGCAGAACCCCGCAAAACGTCGCTACTACAATCGCGACAATTGCCATGGTCAGGTTGTCGAGGGAATAAGTCGCTGGATAGTACTGCGGTTCATTATGCGCGACACCGAAGCGCTTGCCGCCAAAGCTCGACCGTGTCAGGATGACCGCGTTGAACAGCGCTATGAGGAACACCCAGAACAGGAGCGACCCCGCGCGTCCCGCCCATAGGCCCGAAAGCTTGTAAAGCCATGCGAGGCCGTCGGTCGACAGCGTGCGCTCCTCGAGCACGTACTTGATGGAAACGTCTCCGGTCATGAAGCAGAATACGAGCACGCCGCAACACGCGAGCAACGCGGCGGCGCTTGCCGCCACGCCCACGCGCCCGATGCGGCTCAGCGCGGCCTTCTCGGCGAAATGCCCCGCGAGCAACGTAGCTGCGGCGACCACGGCGGCTGCGAACGCGATGACGAGGAATGCGAATCCGACGGTCGCCACGGCCTAGCCCTCCAACGCCACGTTCGTCGCCTCGAACATCCCGTCGGCGCTCATTGCGCCAGTTAGCACGACATGGGCGCCTTCGACAACATCATCGGAAAGCGCCCCTGCGAATCTCACTGGCAATTCGGCGCCTGACGTCCCATCCGCTATCGTAAAGCGCACTTTAGCATCGATTCCGCCGAGCGTGCCGGGCTTCACGACGCCTTCGACCTTCACGGTCTTGCCCACGATCCTGTCGCCATAACCGAGCAGGTCGGTCACCGAGAGGGCGTCTGCGCCGGATTCGTACTTCGACGGGCACTTCGTCACCAGCTCTGAGCATACGAGCACGCCCGAACCGTCCTTCTTGCCCGTGCATATGGCCGTCACGTCATTGCCGAACGTCGCCGAAACGCCGCCATCGTAGCGCACGTCGAGCTGGGTTGCGGCTTGCGGGTCGGCTTGCGCGTCGTAGATGGAGAACGTCAGCGTGTTGCCGTCGATGGAAAACGAGTTCTCAACCACGTTTCCCGTCACCTGTATCTTGTTGCTTCCCTCAAGCTCGGCCGCCTCGGCGACCGACACCGTCTTCGCGGCGGAATTGCCGCCGACGACCGCCAGAACAACGACGAGCACGATGACGACGATTCCAGCTGACACCGCCATGCGCCTCTTCGCCTTCGTGTTCATGTGCGCACCATCCATTCAGACAAGTCGTGCCAAAGGCTCTCAACGGGCGTCGACCCATACGCTCGGATAGGCGTTCATGCCGTTGAATAGCGGCTGGGAAGGCAATCAGGTTAGTTTTCTCAGCCGGTGAGCATCCTCGGCATGAAGCTCGACGGCGCCTGTTTTATGACTCCCGCAGCGCATTATCCTAGTGGCAAGCGAGTTGCATGTCTGTTGCAATTGCAACATATGGCAGCGGTAAAAGACGCAACTCTCCTGAAGCCCAACTCGGAGACCTTGCTAGGTGATTGGACTGAAAATGCAAACTGGGCAAATCCCTGTATGTTGCGAAAACAACATACAGGAGGAAGCAATGCAGCTAATCTCCCAGCATTGATTGACATAGTTTCTGGGAACGATTGAGAACGAAGAAAGGCAAACGAAATGATCAGACGGCTCATCGAGATCGACGAGGGGCGTTGCGACGGCTGCGGGCTGTGCGCGTCGTCATGCCATGAGGGCGCAATCGAGGTTATCGAGGGGAAGGCGAGGCTCGTGCGCGATGATTTCTGCGACGGGCTTGGCGACTGCCTGCCTGCATGCCCAAAGGGGGCCATATCGTTCGTCGAGCGCGAGGCGGCAGCCTACAGCGAAGCCGCCGTCGAGGAAAACAGAAGGCAAAAACGCTCCTATGGAGTTGGGCCAACCACCCCCCAGAGCGACAGGTGCCCAGGCTCGGCGCCGAAGGGCATCGAGCGCGGCGGCGCGGACATCCTTGGCAATGACGCCGAGAATGCTTGCGCGCCGGCGTCATCAGAGCTTTCCAATTGGCCTGTGCAGATTAAGCTTGCTCCCACACAGGCATCATGCTTCGACGGGGCGCATTTGCTCATTGCGGCGGATTGCTGCGCTTATGCCTTCGGCACATTCCACGACAACTTCATCCGGGAGCGCACCTGCATCATTGGATGTCCGAAGCTCGACGGCGTCGATTACGCCGAGAAGCTCGGGGCGATAATTGCCGAGAACGACGTGAGAGACGTCACCGTCTGCCGCATGGAGGTCCCATGCTGCGGAGGTCTGGAGCGCATGGCGGCGCTGGCGTTGCGCCAGTCGGGCAAGTCCGTCCCCTGGCAGGTGGTCAACTTCTCGATCGACGGTCGCATCCTCTCATGACGGTCCGAATGCCGTGTCCGTGTGAAAGCCGGCCGCGCTCCCGCGAAGGCGGGGTTCCGAAGAATTGGACGCGCGTATCGCCGGAATCCGTTGTCTGGGTCAGTCTATCAGCTTGAAGCGGCTTCGGTTGGTCTTGATGAGGCCGTCTCGTTGCATGCGGGAGAGCTCGCTTGAGAGGGCCGAGCGGTCCACGCCCAGGTAGTCCGCGAGCTGCTGGCGGTTGAAGGGAATCTCGAACTCGTTCGACCCTTCCCGTTCGGCCTCGTCGGACAGGTACGCCAGCACCTTGCCCCGGATGGTCTTGGGCGTCACGTGCAGGATGCGCCGCGAAAGCCCGATGCTCCGGCGCGCTATGGCGGCCGTCAGGTTGGCCGACGCGCGTGCATGGTGCGGGCACGCGTGCGGGCAGGTGGCAAGCACCTTCGCTACCTCCAGGAACATCACCTCGCACGCGCCGGCCGCCACGACGTCGACCATGAGGGGCTCGTCCGGCACGGCGGCGTACGCCTCGCCGAACATCTGGCCCGGGCCAGCCGTCCCGATGACGCTGACGTCGCCCCAGACGGACACGCTCTCGATGCACACCGCGCCCTCCAGCACGAGGCCGACCGTCGATATCACGTCTCCCATGCGGTGGATGCGCTCGCCGGCGCGGTATTTGCGCGTGCGCATGCCGAGGCAACCGAGCATCGCCGCGATCTCCTCGGGTTTGGAGCCGCGGAAGAGGGCTGTCGTGGCTAGCAGCTTGTCGCGATCCATGGTTCGTCCCTTTCATGAGGAAACGGCGGTTCTCCTCCTGCCTTTACCGCTCGCAAAACCAATTTGCAATTCGTTGCTATTACAACATACAACGTGGGCGATTCCCGATATTTTCACGCCAGCAATTCGGAGAACGGCCGAACGACAGACGAGAAACGAGAGGTGCGAAATGGACCAGAAGATGTTTTGCTTCCAATGCGAGCAGACGGCCGGATGCGAGGCGTGCACAGGGCGCGCGGGCGTGTGCGGCAAGCCGCTCGAAGTGGCGGTGGCGCAAGACGAGCTGACGGGCGCGCTCATCGGGCTTGCGCGTACGTGCCAAGCAGCCGGCGCAGTCGGCCAGCGCACGTACGAGCTCGTCGTGGACGGGCTGTTCACCTGCGTGACGAATGTCAACTTCAACGAGGGATCGGTCCGCACCCTCATCGACCAGGTGCACGCCGAAACCGCCGACGTGGCCCAGGCAGCCGGCATTGCGGCCGAACCCGACTACGGCATGACGCAAATCTGGGACGCCGACGAGGACATCCGCTCGCTGAAGTCGCTCGTGCTGTTCGGCATCCGGGGCACGGCGGCCTATGCGTACCACGCGCGCGTACTCGGCAGCCGCGACGAGGTGGTCGACGCATTCTTCGTCGAGGCCCTGGCCGCCCTAGCCGAGCCCGGCTCGATCGACTTGCTGCTTCCCCTGGTCTTGAAAGTCGGCGAGGTGAACCTGAGCTGCATGGCGATGCTCGATGCCGCCAACACCGGCGCGTTCGGCACGCCCGAGCCCACCGAGGTGACGCTCGAGGTGGAGCCCGGCCCCTTCATCGTGGTGACCGGCCACGACCTGTACGACCTGAAGCTGCTGCTCGAACAGACAGAAGGCCGCGGCGTGAACGTGTACACCCACGGCGAGATGCTGCCCGCGCACGCATACCCCGAGCTTAAGAAATACCCGCACCTCAAGGGCAACTTCGGCACCGCCTGGCAAAACCAGAAGAAGGAGTTCGACAACATCCCCGGCTCCGTGCTGTTCACGACGAACTGCCTCATGCCGCCGAAGGGCAGCTACTCGGACCGCGTGTTCACGACCGAGATGGTTTCGTTCGACGGCTGCGCGCACATCGGCAACGACAAGGACTTCACGCCCGTCATCGAGCGCGCCCTGGAGCTGGGCGGCTATTCCGAAACGCAGCACTTCACGGGCATGAACGGCGGCTCGACCATGACCACCGGCTTTGCGCAGGGCACCGTGCTTTCGGTCGCCGACACGGTCATCGACGCCGTGAAGGCGGGAGCCATCAAGCACTTCTTCCTGGTCGCCGGCTGCGACGGTGCTCGTGCGGGCCGCAGCTATTACACCGACTTCGTGAAGGCCACGCCCGCCGACACGGTGGTGCTAACGCTGGCCTGCGGAAAGTACCGTTTCAACGACCTCGACCTGGGCCAGATCGGCGGACTGCCGCGCCTCATGGACATGGGCCAGTGCAACGATGCCTTCAGCGCCATCCAGGTGGCCGTCGCGCTCGCCGACGCGTTCGGCTGCGGCGTGAACGACCTGCCGCTTTCCATGGTGCTGTCCTGGTACGAGCAGAAGGCGGTCTGCATCTTGCTGACGCTGCTGCACCTCGGGATAAAGAACATCAAGCTGGGACCGACGCTTCCCGCGTTCATCAGCCCGAACGTGTTGAACGTGCTGGTCGAGAACTACGGCATAGCCCCCATTTCGACCCCCGAAGCCGACCTGGCCGAGCTCCTGGGCGAATAGCCTGCACACGGTGAAACAGTGGTACCTGGCACCACTGTTTCACCTTCGCGGGTATCCCGCGGCGGCCACCGCTGCCTGAAGGTCTTCATATGCATCGCCGCGCGCGGTCATAGTGAAACCATTATGACAGGGAACGGGAACGTGTCATACGGCCTTCGTATGCAGACACCTTATCGGACGGGCGTCTGGCGTCCTAACCCTTTTCCTCATATGACACGCCCGTCCCGCCATATGGGCCCGCTAGCTACCTTCGGGGCCGTCATTATTTCGGATGTTACCGATCCGGCCAAGCTGCTCGCACCGACGCGTCGGACACCTTCCAAAGCGGTGCAGACAAAGGCGCCATGCGAAGTTGGCGTCGCGGCCGACGTGGCGTTGCAAAGCGACGTTGCCCGCATCGGCGGCAACCTGACCATGGCTATTAACGACTTGGACGACCTCGCGGACATCGATTACTGAGCCAGCGTCGCTCCCTAGATAATCCTGGTGTTATGCGACGGGTCGACCCTGCTGAAATCATCGGGCGGAGCGGCCGGAATCGGGTCACCGCAATAAGGGCAGTTGCTCATTCCGACATCGACGGACATGCCGCACGTCGGGCAGCAGACATGGTTACCGTCGCTGCAATCATGCGTTACCGCACTGGGTCTGAAGCACATGGTTCCCACCTCGCCTCTCTGGGTTCGCGTCTCGCCGCAATCGGCTACACGCTAATTATACGTCGGATTCCCGTAAATCGTCCCGAAGCGTTTGCGACCGCGCTCCAGGTAAGCATTGGGCGAAAAGAAGAGAGGACCTATGTGCGATGCCCGATACCTACGGATTGCATGCTAGACTTTAATCCCTCGTTTCCCTGGGAATCGCGTTCACGTCGACGGAGTCGTTACGACCCTCGTTGCGACGACGCACACGAAGGAGGCATGCCATGGATGAGCAGGGCAAGAAGCCGCGGTCCATTGCGAACTCGGACAAAAGCAAACGCGACGCGGACGGTTTCACGCCCGAGATGCGCGCCTTGGCCGAAGCGCTGACCAACCCCAAGGGAGATCCGTACAACAACGCCCGCGACCTGGGTTTCTACTGCGAGCAGTGCGGCTAGACAACCGTTCCCCCACAACCACCTTGGTATGTCAGGGGACGGGGGTTCGTTCACGCAGCAGCCTCAACAGTGTGGGATGAACAAGGCGTGAACAAACCTCCGTCCCTTGTTCATCTTACAGGGCGGGGGCGGCGGCGGTCAGGCCGCTGGCGCTGAGGGCGCGGGTCAGGACGGCGCCCGGGCCCTGGTAGGCCTTGGCCTTCAGGTGGTAGTTGTAGAAGGCGCGGTTGAGGTCTACCTGGGAGGACTTGGAGACGGCCAGGCCCATGTAGTCGACGGGCGAGACCTCGAAAGTGTAGGTGCCGCCCTTGGGGTCGGTGAGCACAATGGCCTTCTTGGCGTCCAGGTCCTTCGCTGCGATGCCCGTGACGGCAACCTTTATCTTTCCGTTCTCGAGGGCGAGGCCGGGGGTGACGTCGACGCCGTCGACCGTGGCGCTGAAGCCGTCGGGGCTCGCGGCGGTGGTCCTGAACCTGGCGACGAGCTGGGTCTTGGAGGTGGTCACGAGGGACAGGGTGACGCCGGTGACGAGCTCGCTGCCGTCCTCCTTGTCCGCGCCGTAGTCCGGGACGGTGACGCTCGCCCAGTCGGAGACGTCGGTGCCGCCGTTCACGAGGCTGTCCGCCTTGTAGTTGAAGGCCTCCTGGGCGTAGCGGCCGTAGTCGAGGGTTGCCTTGCAGAGCTCCACGAGCCCGGCGTCGTACTTGCCCGCCTTGATGACCGCGTCGCAGTAGCCCTTGACGGAGTAGTATTGATCCTTGATCTTCGCGCCGTCGTACTTCACGACCACGTGCACC
>DMNP01000183.1 GCA_003452695.1 Eggerthellaceae bacterium | reverse complement strand
GTATGCGTTAGCGACGGTTACGCCCTCGGCCATATACGCCCCCTTTTAGTCTTGTGCGTAGTACCACGCATCGAATTCGGATACAGGGATGCCGCCAGAGCCGAAGTGCCGCGTCTCGTCCTTCGTGCCGGGGCGCGGGTACGGCTTCGGCCTGCGCATGTTCGCGCCGTTGGCCTTTACCACGTTCACCATCGCGGACATGAGCGCGTCGAACGTGTCTGCGGCGATGGTTGCCATCCCGTAGGGACTTGCGAAAGCGGCTTCCTCTGGATGCTTCGCACGCCACGTTGCGCTGTCCTGCGGCAAGTGGCGTGCCCATACTGCCAGCGAGTGCCAGCCGTAAAAAAGACGCGCCCGGGCCAACGTACAGCCCAGGCGCTCCATGCAATCGGCGGTCAATGCCCCGTCAGTCTCGCGGTCTAGTCTGACGAGGGCGAGGATTCCCCCACGTCACCAGTGCCCCTCCACGCGACGAGCAGCGAGGTTAGCTGCGCCATCGTCATGGACTTGAGAGCGCCGGGCGCGTGCGTCTCTAGGACGTTGCGGAACATCGCAATCACGTCGCTGCGGTTAACGCTCTCCTTGTCGAGAAGCATGAGCACGTTGTCCGCGTCCAGCGCGTCGAGCGTAGGGATGGTGTACGTCTCGCCGCCGAGCTGGAAGTCCATCGTGCTCGTCGGAATGGTGTCGAGGTCAATCATGGTTTCCTACCTCCGTTTGCGGTTCAGTCTCTAGGCGCTCACAACGCCGTCATCGAGGAACATGTAGACCGAGTGGCCAGTGCCATCGTCGTAGCAGTCCAGCGTGAACGGCCAGACGTTGCCAGCGCCGGGAACGAACGTCGGGGAGCCGACCTGCGTAATCTGTCCCTTGGGGACGTACAGGCGGCCACGGCGGTCACCGTCCTTCATGTTGAACGCGAACGCGGAAATCTCGGGCATGTCAGGCCCAATGGAAATCTTGAGCGTCGCGGGCTTGCTGGACGTGGCAGGGGTCACGGTCACGTTGGCATCGCCGAAAAGGGTCTTGGCCGCTTCCTCGCTCATTTGCAGGAACTCGCCCGTGATGTTCGTGCCGAAGTCCGTGGTGGCGGTGCGGACGGTGTTAAGGCCCCAGTCGCGGATGGCGGAGGTGGAGCGCTCGATGTTGAGGGTGATGCCGCTCTCGGAGATGTAGCCAGCGGCATCGCTCCATCCCGTGCCGAGCGCGGTGCGGGCATCGGTCGGCGCGGCCGCGCCAACAGCCGCCTTGCGGACGGCACCCGTGGTGGTGGACTGGTCAGGCCCAAGAAGATAGACCTCGTTGGAGTTAACTCCGGCCATTTGTGGCCCTCCTTCTGGTTAGTTGATGGGGATGCCCCGCGCCGCCACGGTCGCGCGGACGGTCGAGCGCCGCAGCGTCGGGCGGTCGGGGTCGGGGTCGTTGTACGGGGGATTCGCGTCGGTGGTTGTCCACTCCACGCCAGCCACGGCTTGGCCAGCGCCCTGAATCGCGCGGATAGCGCCAGACACGGACGTGCCAAGCGCCATCGCGTCCGCGTAGGAGTCCGCGTAGCAGTACGCAACCACGTCGTAGAGGTCGAACACGGCGCTCTGCCGCCCGCCGCCCAGCGACTCGATAACGACAGCGCCCGCGCTGATGTTGTCGGGCGCGGGCGCTGCATGGACTGGTGCGTTGGGGATTCGCGCGTCCAGCTCGGCGGCAAGCGCGTCCTCCACGTCGATGGGTGTCACGATCTGCACGCGCTCACCGCCTTAGATAGAACCTTGTCTCGGGCTTCCGCTTCGCGCCCCTCGTAGTCGGTGGGGACAACCAGCGCCATAACGCGGTCACCCCGCACCTCGGCGGGCTTGACTTCGAAGAGGTCACCAGCAGCCGATTGGATGCGCGACGCCGCGCCGTCCACCTCTGCGGCCATGACAGCCGACGAGAGAAGCTGCTGGATGCCCTCGCTCAGCACCTCCACGCGCACCTGCGTCTTGGACATGGGCAATCACCCCGCCCACTTGCGCAGACGCGCCTGTAGGTGGCTCACGCGGCCAGTCGGTGACTTCCACACGTAGGGGATGCCGTCCACCACGTATGTAGCGCCCGCGAACTCCACGCGGTCACCCTCGGCGATATCCGCTGAGGGCGGCGCGTAGAGCGTCGCGTCGGCGTTGGCAACCGCGTCCACGGTGCCGAAGTCGCTGGACGTGCCGGCGGGCTGCACACTGCATCCCGTGATGGCGTGGCCCTGCGCGTCCGTCCAGTCGCGCTCGGTGCGCGTGCCGTTAGTCACCAGCGGGGCGCGGAGCACGGTAACCGTGTCCCTGCACCAGCTAGGCAACATGGGCGCTCACCAGCCTGTACGCGGACAGCGCGGCCTTTACGGAATCGGGCAGGAACGCGCTGCCAGAGTCGGAGAGCGCCGTGCCACTGTAGGAGATGGACACGCCGCCCGCCGTCTCTGACGCGATGCCGTATGCGCTCAGCGCGACCTCGGCAACGACGCGCTGCGCGATGAGCTGCGCAAGGTCGGGCGTCGCGTCGAGGTCGTATCCCGCCGAGTAGGTCACGGAGACGTTGCCAAGCCCGCCGCAGGGCTGACGGTTGGCCGTGCGCACGCGCCCGTGGCGGTTGAAGCCCCGCACGTCCTGCGCCACGCCGTCGAACTCCACGGAGTCAACGGAGCGCAGCCCAGCGCACGGGATCCAGATATCGCCACGCTCGCCGTCGCACACGTACTCGCACGTGAGGATTGGCGCGACGTGCCAGCCGCAGTACGCGCGGATTGCCGCCGTCGCTGCGGCGATTGCTGACTCAACGCGCCCGTCGCTCGCGTAGCGGTTGCCCGTCATGTCGTTGAACTCGTCAATGCCGATGATGGGCGGCAGAGAGTCCACCGAGTAGCCCCACGGGGTCAGCATGGTTGCCCCCTAACGTTCCTTACTTGTTCTGTGTCTTTGCGGCCTTGTTGGTCGCGGTGCGCCGCTTGGGCGCGGCCTTGGGCTTATCGGCAGTCACGGGGACGTAGCCCGCTGGCTGCGTTCCTTCCTCGTACTGGAACTGGTAGCCGTCAGGCGAGCGGTAGATTTTGAGCGCCATTAGGAAGCGGCCTCGGTGATCTTG
>DMNP01000035.1 GCA_003452695.1 Eggerthellaceae bacterium | reverse complement strand
CTTCATCAGCTGGGTGAACGACTGCTGCAAATAAGGCAGCCGGACCCTGCCCATGCGGGAGCGGGCCGCGCGTCGGGCAGGACCCGGTGCGCGGCCCGCTTCTGCATGGGCGGGGTTACCGCGCTCATTCTCGGGGGCTACGGCGTGGTGCCAGATTCGCAGATGCAGGTGAACGCATAGCCGGGATGCCTTGCCTCGAGGGCCTGCAGGCCCGAAGCGCCGACCATCACGGCCGTCGTGGCCAGCATGTCGGCCTGCAGCGCGCTCGGGCCGACGACGGTCGCCGACACGACGTCGCTTTCCACGGGCCAACCCGTGGCGGGGTCGACGATGTGCTGGTAGCGCACTCCGTCTATTTCGACAAAGCGTTCATAGCTGCCGCTCGTCACGACTGCGCAATCCCGCACTTCCAAGATTATGGGGTCGTGCACGACGCCGTCGGGAATTTTCACGGAGATGCGCCACGGCCGGCCTTCGGGATGCTGCCCGAGCAGGAACAAGTTACCGCCGAGGTCGATGTCCGCGCACGCAACTCCCTTCGCCCGCAACAGGTCTGCCACCGCATCCGCGGCAAACCCCTTCGCGGCGCCCCCGACGTCTATCTGGGCGCACGGGTCGTCCTTCACCACGAAGGAGCCATCAACCCGCACCCTTTCGGCGCCGACATGCGCGAGCGCCGCTGCAATCTGCCGGGCATCCGGAACGCGCTCGGCGTGTTTCCAGGCATAGCTTGCCGGACCTATGGTGAAGTCGAAGAGCGCTTCGCGTTCGTGAAACGCCTTCATGCCCCGAACCAACGAAGCCGTCCGCTCGTCCACGCGAACGCGGTCGGTCGCAGCGTTCAAGCGCGAGACATCGCTTCGCGCATCGGTGAACGACCAGAGCCCATGCAGTTCCAAGCAGTAGCCACGCCCCGCAAGCAGCAGCTCTTCGGCAGAGCAGGTGCGCGTGAGCGGGCCGTACACGGTTATCGAGTTGGGCGTGTCGAAACAGCGGAAATCTATGCGACAGCTTTCGTGCTTGCCGTAGGTAATGCAATAATCCCGCGAATAATCGGCCATGGCGACCCTAGCTCGCATGCGTTTCGGCATCTTGCCCACCTGTCCGGTCGCGCTTGGCGGCGGAGCTCGATGGGGACGCATGCGTCTGAACGTCGGTCGCATGCGTTTGGGCGTCGGAAGCGAATCCGGGCGCTCGGAACCGAGGGGCCTCCCGCGCGTTGTGGCCGCGGTCGAGCTCCTGGGCCTTCTCGTAGATCCCGTTCAGGGAAGCGCGCGTAACCCTGTCGTATGCGTGCTCGGTATCTTCAACTTCCCAGGACACAGAAAACCGTCGTTTCGCCTACTCACCGCCGGGCACCCGTGCATCGCCCATTCGAGCGAGCCATTGGTTCGGCGCCCCTGCCAGGGCGCACGGTGCGGCGCAGCTCGCTACAGGGCGCTGTCGGGTTCCACTTCCACGGGATCGCGCTCCACCTGCCACTCCTCCATGATAACGCTGCCGCGATACTTGTACAGCCCGTAGATTCCGCAGAACTCGCGGTCGAGCATCGTGAACGTGCCGCCGATGGAGGTGACGAATTCTGCCGCGTGCGCGTTGAAGCCGCCGCTCGCGAAGACGTAGAGGTTCGCGATGTTGTCGCGGCTGCCGGTCGGAGCGAACACCATGCCGCTGCCGAACTGCACAGGAATGCCCTCGCCCTTCAGCCGGATGTTCTGCACGAGCATCTTCGGCTCGAAGTACTGCAGCCAATTGCGACGCTTGAACTGGGCGCAAATGCCCCAGAGCATGGACGACTTGCGGTTCAGGTCGCCGTATATGACGTCCACGAAATCCTGATAGGAATCCGAGCTTTCCAGGAACTCCGCGAATTCGGGAAGCACCTGGTCGCCTGCTGTCGTGTACAGGTACACTTTCTCCAGCAACACGCGCGACGCCGCCGGCGCGCCTGCAATCTGCTCCTTCAGCTTCTGGCAGTCCATGAATCTCTCCTCGCTGCTTGGATAAATACCCTGCGGGCGCCGCAATCCCCATTGCCGCGCCCGCAGGGTCCGTCGGCACGATGCTCGCTCATGCGAAGCGTGCCCTTCGCGCCGCGATGCGGGGAGCTCGTGCATCGCGGGAAGCCCCGTCGGCCACCCTTGGCCGACGGGGCATTCGCACTCTAGGCGCTGGCAGGCACCCAAAGGTACTGTTCGGGCTTTTCGGCCAGCTTCTTGGCCAGCTCTTCGACCGGACCGTATTCCATGCACTTCGCCTGGCAGTGGAACACGCAGCTCGGCAGCTTGCCCTTGGCGGTGCGCTCGGCGCACAGGTCGCATACGCGGCTGAACGCGGGGATGTTGTCGTATACGTACTTGTCCGTGGGGTTGCCGTCGGCATCCTTTATCGGCCACGGGCCGTTCGTCAGCACCTTCACGCCCCACTGCTCCAGCGGCAGGTCGAGCTCGGATTGGCACGCGACTTCACAGGAATAGCAGCCGGTGCAGTACTGATAGTCGACGAGAATTCCGTTCCTAGTCATTACAGGTCCTCCTCACTGCAACGGTAGATCTTGCACAGCGTGCACTTAAGGTCGGCACCGAAACCGGTCTTGCCGGGTTTGTTTGCCAGCAGCTGGTTGATGTTGGACTGGCGGAAGCCGTACAGGTTGGGCTCTGCGCCGTCCTGCTCGGGGAACCACCAGCCGTGCT
>DMNP01000409.1 GCA_003452695.1 Eggerthellaceae bacterium | reverse complement strand
AACCCCCAAAAACTTTACGCCGTGGAGGCCCGCTTTCGGGTTTCTACGGGCCTCCTAGCCAAGCCATGGGCAGTAACGCGCGTCCGCTCGCCTTCATGCCCTGAGGCCATGTGTTATTGCGCGTTTCTCGATTCTTATCTACTATGGCTAAGCTAAACAATTCGCAGTGCCGGGGATGGGGGAACGATGGCAGGCAACGATTGGCGGCGCGCGGCGCTCGGCGAGATCTTCACCCGGAATTTCCTCGTCCTCGCAACGATAAACCTGTGCATGTTCTTCGGGTTCCAGATGCTGAACGTCGGACTTCCGCTCTATTTGGCCCAGCTGGGGGCGAGTGCCCGGCTCGTGGGGCTTGCCACGACGCTTATGACCATCACCGCCACGCTCGTGCGCGTGTTCGCAGGCGCCCTGCTCGACCGATTCGGGCGCAGGGGCATGCTGGTGGGCGGCCTGGTCATCATGGTCTGCTCCATCGTCTCGTTCGCCGTCTTCCCGTTCGTCGGCATCATACTGGGCCTTCGCCTGCTGCACGGCGTGGGCTGGGGCACGGGGTCGACGGCAGCATCGACCATGGCCGCCGACATAATACCCAAGCATCGCTTCGCCGAGGGGATGGGCTACTTCTCGCTGACGACGGCGCTATCGAGCGCCATCGCCCCCGCTGTCGCAGTCGCCATCGCGCAGGGCGCGGGTGCCGTGTTCATGGTGTACGTGGCGGCGGGCATTACCGTGCTCGCGCTCGTGCTGGCCGTGGCCGAAGCGCTCTGCGGCAAGCGCGCCGCCGCCGAAGCGCCCGGTTTTCCTGAAGCCGATGGCGCTGCTACTCACCAGGGGCCCGAAGCGGGTGGTCGGCCCGATAGGGAGTCGGGGCACGGCCCCGGCGCACCTCGACCCCGCTCCCTGTTGGAAACCTTCTTCGAGCGCCGCGCCCTGCTGCCGGGGCTTCTCATACTGCTCGTGAACATCGGCTTTGGCTGCATAACCACGTTCATCGCCCTGCACGCCGATGCACAGGGGGTGAACGGCGTCACGGCCTACTTCATCGTATATGCAGTCGTCACCCTGGTCAGCCGACCCTACATCGGAACGCTCATCGACCGCTTCGGCTATCGCGTTCCCGCCATACTGTCGGCGCTCTGCACGGCGGCGACGCTCGTTCTTATCGGCATGGCCTCGAACATTTGGATGTTCGCGGGCGGCGGCGTGCTCGGCGGCCTGGGCATCGGAACGGCCATGAGCACCTTCCAGTCCATGGCGGTTGCGAGCGTGGAGCCGTGGCGACGCGGCGTGGCCACTTCCACGTACATGACGGCCTTCGACCTGGGCATAGCCATCGGGTCGCTTCTCGGGGGGTTCGTCGTAGACGCGCATGGCTACGCGGTCATGTACTTCGCAATGGCGCTGTCCCCCCTTGCCGCCAGCGTGCTCTCGTTCGCCGTGGTGAAGAAGGGGCCTGACAGGCGCGATGCCTAGGAAACGGTGAACGAATCATTCCGGCTCAGAAGCATTTATCCGCCATTTCTAGGGCAAACGCCGCAGGTCGCCGTCGCGTACGGTCGCACCGGTTCGGTCGAGGTGCTCGAGGATCGGGATGGCGTACTTGCGCGATCTCCCCATGGCATCCTTCAGGTCGGCGGCAGACGAGGGGCCGTGCCGGCGGATGTGCTCGATGGCCGCATCGCGTAGCTGCGCGAAGGCGCGTGCGTCGAAGGCGAGCGACCGGTCGATGCGCACGGCACGATCTTCCCTTTCCAGCGTTGCCAACGCGCGCGCCAAGGCCGAAACGGTCATGTCGGCCTGCGCTGCCAGCTCCTCGGTGGAGGGGGGAGTTGCGCCTGCGGCGGCAAGCACGCCTGCCACGCGGTCGGCGTTCTGCCGCTCTTTCTGGCGGGCTCCCGCTCCAGCCTGGGGATGGCTGATAATGCCGTCTTCGACCACGAGCCTCGCGTCATCCAGGGCGCGTGCGAGCAGTGCGTCGAAGGCTGCTGCATCCATGCGCAGCCCGCTGCGCAGCAGCAGGTCCCCCTTCGCCACCCCCAGCGCATCGGGTTGTTCGGCGTGGAACTTAAGCAGGGCGTTCTCGAGTGCGGAAACTCCTTTCTGCAGGGCGCGTGGCGTGGTGTAGAACCGCATGCTGCCCTGTTGGAGCGTGGTAACTTGCTTGCCCCGCGCAAGCGCTCCCAGGCGCTCTTGCGTTTCGGATGCGCTTGTTCCCATAAGCTCGGCCAGGTCCCGAGCCCGCAGCGGCGCATCTTGCAGAGAAATCGCAATTGTGCATGCTTCGTCGGCATCGCCTTCGCGCAAGGCGTCCAGGAGCGCCAGCTCGGATTCCGACAACGTCGTTCTCCTGCGGGGATGCGCGGCAAGCACGCTGCCGCCGCCGATTACGCGCACGGGCGAATACGAGCGCACCACGAAGCGGTCCTGCCACGACAACGCCAGCTCTTCTTCCAGGCGAATCTGGGCATAGGCGCCCTCGTGCGCTTGCAGTTCATCCTGGCCGTTCATGAACAGGATGCGTCCGAAGGTCTCGCGCGTGCCGTGCGCGACGCGAACCCGCGTCCCGCTGGCAAGCGGTTTGCCTTCCGCCAGGGGGCTTGCATAGGTGAACCAGCAATCGAAGCGGTCCGACGGCACGATGGCCCCGGGCGTTGCCAGGAAGTCGCCCGGACGCACGTCGGTCGTTTTCGCATCGGCCAGGTTCACGGCCACGCGGTTGCCTGCGGGGGCCTCTTGCACGGGCGTTCCGTGAATCTGGATTGCACGCGCTCGCGTCGTCTGGCCCGCAGGCAGGATCTGCAGCTCGTCTTCCAGGGCGATCGTTCCGCTCCAGAGCGTTCCCGTTACCACGGTGCCTGCGCCCTTCATGGTGAACACGCGGTCCACCGGCATGCGAACGATGCTTGCGCGGTGCTGCGATTCGGCCGCGTGCGCTGCGGTCATCAGCTCTTGTTTCAGGGCGTCCAGTCCCGCGCCGGTCCTGGCGGAAGTGGGCACGATGGGCGCGTTGGCGAAGCGGGTCGTGGCAAGCCATTCGCGCACGTCCTCCAGCACCAGGTCGCGCCACTCGTCGTCTACGCGATCGCATTTGGTAAGCGCCACGATGCACGAGTCGATGCCGAGCAGGTCTATCACGGCCAGGTGCTCGCGTGTCTGCGGCATTACGCCGTCGTCTGCTGCTATGCACAGAAGGGCCAAGTCGATGCCGGTCGATCCGGATATCATCTGGCGCACGAAGCGCTCGTGGCCCGGCACGTCCACGACTCCCATGGCCGTGCCGTCCGGCAGCACGAGCTGTGCAAAGCCCAGTTCGATGGTAATGCCACGCGCCTTCTCTTCCGCCAGGCGGTCGGGGTCGGTGCCCGTAAGCGCCAGCACGAGCGCCGATTTCCCGTGGTCGATGTGGCCGGCCGTTCCCAGCACGACGCGGCGGCTCGCCTCGCTTGCTTCCATGCGTCCTCCGCTCATCCTTCCAGCGCTTCGAAATACTCGCGGAAGGCCTGCGCTATCTCCTGCTCGTCGCCTTCCAAGAGCGTTCGTCCGTCCAGCACGATGCAATTGCCGTTCAGCCGCGCGACGATGGGCACGGCGCGCTGGGTTGCGAAGAAGCGCTCGCAGTCCTGGGCGGAGCCGCGGGAAAACGCGATGCGCGCCACGAACGTGGGGATGTCGCACATCGGCAGCGCCCCTCCGCCGGCGCGCGAGACGTCGGGCTCGATGCGTATGTCCAGCGCCTGTTCGGGCGCCGTTTCCCGAATGGCATCTGCCAGGTCCTGCGTGCGCTTGCGCACGACCGCCGCGTCCTCGGTGAGCATGCGCAACGTGGGAATGCGCCGGCGCGCCTCCCGTTCGTCCATGTACAGCCGCAACGTTGCCTCCAGCGCGGCAATCGCCATCTTGTCCAGGCGCAGCACGCGTGCGTACGGGCTTTGCTTCAGGCGCTCGATCATGCGCTTCTTGCCCACGACGAGGCCCGCTTGGGGCCCGCCCATCAGCTTGTCGCAGGAAAACGATACGATGTCGGCTCCCTCGGCCAGTGCGTCGTGCACGGTCGTTTCGCGGTATCCGTCCAGCGTCAGGTCCACCAGTGCGCCCGATCCCAGGTCCTCGTACACCAGCACATCGCCCGCATCGGCGCCCAGGCGGGATGCTCGTTCGGCGTTTGCCTTGTCGGCAAGCTGGCGCAGCAAAGCAACCGAAACGCTTTCGGTGAAGCCGCTCATGCGGAAGTTCGATGGATGGACCTTCAACAGCAACGCGGTGGCGTCGTCCAGGGCGTTCTCGTAGTCGGCCAGGTGCGTCTTGTTCGTCGTGCCCACCTCCACCATGCGCGCGCCGGAAAGCGCCATGATGTCGGGCACGCGAAACGAGCCGCCGATTTCCACGAGCTCGCCGCGCGATATTACGGCATCGCGCCCTGCGGCGAACTCCGCGAGCACCATCATCACGGCAGCGGCGTTGTTGTTCACGGCCAAAGCCGCCTCGGCACCCGTTATCGCGCAAGCCAGGTGCTCGTAATGGTCGTGTCGGCTGCCACGGGCCTGCTTGTCGCAGTCGTACTCGAGCGTGGAATACCCGCATGCTGCAGCGGTTGCGGCGGACGCGGCGCTTGCGGGAAGCACGCTGCGTCCCAGGTTGGTGTGAACGACCACGCCCGATGCGTTCACAACGCGCCGCAGCGATGGCCTTTCCAGGGCCAGCGCCCTCCTGAGCACGCGCGTGGCCAGTTCGTCGGGGTCGGTCGGCGTGGCATCGCCGGCCAAGATGGCATCGCGCGCCTCGGCGATGATGCCGCGCGCCAAATCGCATACGCGGTCTCGTGGCAGCATGCGCGTCAGGGCCTCGATGGCTTCGTGGTGCAGGAATTCCTCGACCTGCGGCAAAGAGCGCAGGGCTTCCTTCTGGCTATCGCTTGGCATGGTCACCTCGCACTCGGCGCGCAACGCGGCGCGCGATGAAGCTGATGTGGCATTGGCGAAAGCGAGTATACCGCGCGCCCGCGTGCCGCGTGCCTTCCATTACAATACTCGGGTGAATCGAAGGGGCCAACGGGTTCGCGGTCCCCGGCCGCCGGCGCAGCGGTCCGGCCCGGCCGGCCGCTGGGACGGGGAGAGGGGTGAGGGCGATTC
>DMNP01000273.1 GCA_003452695.1 Eggerthellaceae bacterium | reverse complement strand
AACCGCATCGGCGACATCGGCCATGCGGTGTCGTCCGTCGCCAAACGAGCCGGGCTCGGCGTCGTGCGCGAATACACCGGCCACGGCATCGGGCGCGATATGCACGAAGAACCGCTTGTGCCGAATTTCGGGCTTAGGCACACGGGCGCCAGAATCGAAGAGGGCATGGTTCTGGCCATAGAGCCCATGCTCACGCTTGGAAGCCACAAGACGCACGTCATGGGCGACGGATGGCTTGTCGTCACCCGGGATTCCAGTCCGGCGGCGCACTTCGAGAAGACCGTTGCCGTTACCGCGGAAGGCCCCGTCCTCGTTTCCGCCGAACCCGACAGGAAACGGCCACTCTGAAAGGCCTGCGTACGCGACGGCGCACAGCCCTGGCTCTTTTCGCCGAATGCGCTACTGCGCGCTCGGCGAGACGATGCGACGCAAGGCGCCGATAAGCTTCTCGTTGTCCTGGCGCGTGCGCACGGCAACGCAGAAGTAGCCGTTGCGGGCAAGCCCGGGCGTTCCCGCCAGCTTGCGCACCAGGAAGCCTTCCAGCTGCAGCCGGTCGCCCAGGTCGTCGATGTCGGCAATCGCAAGCTTCAGGTCGCCCCCGTTGTGATACGAGCACATCACGTAGTTCGCCTCGGCGGGGAAGATGTCTATTCCCGGCACGAGCGACAGCATGCACTGCATCCAGGGAATCTCGCTGTCCAGGAAGCCCCGCACGCCATCGAGTTTCGGATGCTCGGCAAGTGCCGCCTGGGCAAGCACCTCCGCACACATCGATACGGCCGTGTTGTCGTAGAACCTGCCGATGGCGGCAATCGTGTCGGGGTGGGCTATGCAATAGCTTACATGCAGGCCCGGCATAGAATACTGTTCCGTGAACGACTGCACCACGACCAGGTTCTTGTGGTTCATGACAAGCGGCGCCATGGATTCGCCGCCAAGCGTCAGCTCGATGGAGCGCTCGTCCACGACGACCCAGTCGCAACGCTGCAAATACGACAGGAGGGTGGGCTTGGACAACAGGCGGCTCGTGGGATAGCTCGGGTTTGCCAGCAACGCCGCGTCTATCTGCACCTCGCGCTCCGCCAATAGGTCGGCATCGGGCGTTACGAAGCTCGTCGGCGCCGAAATGCGCTGTATGCGGTGTCCCGTGTTGGCGAGCGCTTGCACGTATTCTATGGGGCACGGCATGGAAACGCCCACGTTGCAGGGTTCGAAGGATTGCGCCACCGCGCTTATCATGTTGGAAACCGTGGACCCCACCAGAAACGATTCGACCGGCATCCCGAAGATCTGGGCCAGCGAGCTGCGCAGCGTATGCGATTCGCGGTCGGGCTGATACGACATGACGCCGCCTCCGATTGCGTCCCTCAGGGCCGCTACGAACGATGCGGGCGTGCCGAAGGGGTTCTCGATGCTCGAGAAATCAATCCAAGATATCTCGCTGCGCACGTCATAGGGCGGGCAGAGCAGCTGCTCGGGAGCAGCGGCCGGCGCATCGCGCAGGTTCGAATAAGCCGATTTGCCGCCGATGGCCATGCCACACTCCTTCCCCAAACGCAGCATCTTGTTGAAACGATGGGCCCGGGTATCAGATATGGTGGTATAAAGCCTTCGTTCAAATTTATATATCCGCAGGTGAATGCGGGTTTAATATCCTAGCATAAAAGCGGGCGCACATGGTAGACTTTCTTCATGAACGAAGATTCGCGCAATATGCAAAGCTTCCGGCCACTGCCCGCCACGCCAACGGCGGATGCACAACAAGCGGGAGATGCGAGCGGGGCCGGCGACGCACTCGAGGCCCTGGAATGGAACGGACGCGCCATCCTGCTGGTGGACCTGGATGCTTTCTTCGCGTCCGTGGAGCAGCTGGACCATCCCGGATGGCGTGGAAAGCCCGTCATAGTCGGCGGCCATGCCGACCGGCGCGGAGTCGTGTCCACGGCTTCCTACGAGGCGCGCGCCTTCGGCGTGCATTCGGCCATGCCCTCCATCACGGCCAAGCGGTTGTGCCCCGACGCCATATGGACGGAAGGCCACTACGATCGCTACCGGCAGGTTTCAAACCAGGTGATGGAGATACTTCGCGACGAATCCCACCGCGTGCAACAGGTAAGCATCGACGAAGCGTTCGTGGACGTTACCGCCACGCGGCTGCATTCCGAGCATCCCGTGAGCATAGCCCGGCGCATACAGGCGCGCGTCCAGCAGCTTGGGATAAGCTGCTCCATCGGCATCGGAATTACGAAATCGGTTGCAAAACTTGCTTCGGACATGGACAAACCGCGTGGACTGACGGTGGTCATGCCCGGAAGCGAGCGGAACTTCATGGACCCCTTGCCAGTGCGCGCGCTGAGCGGCATCGGCCCATCGGCGCAAAAACGGCTGAACGACCACGGCATCGAGACGATCGGCGATTTGGCCTCGGCCGACGACGATCTGGTGGAGTCGCTGCTCGGCAAGAACGGGCGGGTGATGCTCGACCGCGCCCGGTGCACCGAAGACGACGAGGTGGTGCAAGACGACGAGGTGAAGTCGGTGTCGAACGAGATGTCGTTCTCCGAGGACCTGACCAGTCGCGCCGACATCGAAGCCGCCATCGGCACCATGGCCGCGAAGGTGGGCAGGCGCCTGAGGCGCAAGGGGCTTGCCGGCCATACGCTCGCGCTGAAAGTGCGCTATGCAGACCGCAGCGTGCGCACCGTGCAGCGCCAGCTGGACGTTGCCTCGGACAACGAATACGCCTTCTTGCCGCTGCTGTCCGACATGATGGACGAGCTGTGGGGACCGGGCATGGCTCTTCGCCTGGTAGGCGTTGCCGTCACCGGCTTCGACAACGCAAATCGGGCCGAGCAGCTTTCCCTGTTCGACGAAGATGATTCTTCTGGCGAGGACCTGGAGCAGCGGCGCAATTTGCTGGAGGCCGCCGACAAGGTGAAGGAGCGCTTCGGCGAGAGCGCCGTGCGATTCGGAAGGGAATTGCGCATGCGGGGACGCGACACCGGCTCGAGCTCGAAGAACCCCGCCGACTATAAGACGGGCTGATAGCCAGCGAGGGCGGTATCGCCCCCGGAAGCGGCCCGGCCGGCGCGGGACGGGGAGAGGGGTGAGGGCGA
>DMNP01000076.1:3095-3651 GCA_003452695.1 Eggerthellaceae bacterium | reverse complement strand
TCCGCATCTTCTGGGACAATGCCTATTCGGTGCACCACCTGTACGACGATCCGGCCGACCAGGACCAGCTGATGGACATCGCGCCGGCGTGTCGTGCGTCGGGCAACCCCAACCGATACGTGAAATTCGCATCGACGAGCAAGGTAACGCTGTCGGGCGCGGGCATTGCGGCCATAGCCACAAGCCCCGACAACTTCACGGAATTCGAGGAGCGCATGTCCATTGCCACCATCGGCGGCGACAAGATTAACCAGTTGCGTCACGCGCGTTTTCTGAAGGACGCCGATGGCATTGCGGCGCATATGGCCAAGCATGCAGCCATCTTGCGACCGAAATTCGAGCTGGTGGAACGCAAGCTCTCGGAGAACCTGGCCGATGTGGGCGGATGCTCGTGGTCGCATCCGCGCGGAGGCTATTTCGTGTCGTTCAACGCCCCTCAGGGAACAGCCAAGCGCATCGTGCAGCTGGCAGAGCAGCTGGGCGTGATCATGACCAGCGCCGGTTCCACCTGGCCGGGCGGCAACGATCCGCAGGACAGCAACATCCGCATCGCGCC
>DMNP01000076.1:1733-3056 GCA_003452695.1 Eggerthellaceae bacterium | reverse complement strand
TCCGCATCGCGCCGACGCTGCCGCCGCTCGAAGAGCTGGAAGTTGCGCTGGACGTGTTTTGTGCTTGCGTGAAGATGGTCTATGCCGCTTCCCTTATCGAAGCCGAGATGATCGTGGACTAGCCGGAGGGCGGGGCAGCGCCTGGCGCCGGCGAAGGAGGATTACGTGGATGGCATATTGCTCGTTGCGGCGCTTCTGCCTGCAGCCGTTTTGCTTGTCTACGTGTATCGCAAGGACAAGGTGGAAAAGGAGCCCATCGGCCTGGTCGCGCGCGTGTTCGCCCTTGGGGTCGTGGCCGGGCCCTGCGCTGCGATAGTGGAGGGCATCGCCTTCGGGCTCTTCGAGGCCGTCCTGCCGCCGGGCCCTATTCTCATCGTTTTGGAATTCTTCATCGGCGTTGCGGCGGTGGAGGAGGGTTTCAAGTACTTGGCCCTGAACACGGTCCGGAGAAACCCCGAGTTCAACTACGTGTTCGACGGCGTGGTATATGCGGTGGCGGCGGCGCTTGGCTTCGCCGCGCTCGAAAACGTGTTGTACGTGATGGACGGGGGATTGGAAGTGGCGTTCACGCGGGCGCTGTTCTCGGTGCCCGGACATTGCGCCGACGGCGTGGTCATGGGCACGTTCTTCGGCCTGGCGAAACAGCGCGAAGTTGCAGGCGATCCCAATGCCAAGAAGTACTACCGGCTGGCGTTTCTGCTGCCGGTATTGGAGCACGGCTTCTACGACGCCGCGCTGTCCTTCGAAAGCGACCTGATGGTTGCGCTCGCGCTGCTCGTGGAAGTGCTGTTCATTGTTATAGGCATGGTGCTGGTGAACCGCGTTTCCAAGGGCGACCACGCAATATACCCAAGCAGCGACTAGGCGATATGCGGGATTGGGTGGCGCGTGGCTTCGGCTTTGCTTTGAATAAAACCGCCTGGTCGTTTTATTCACTTATATGTAGTTCAGGGGATTCACGGCAACGCCGTCCACTTCCACCTGGAAGTGCAGGTGGGCGCCGAACGAGGCGCCGGTATTGCCGACGGCGCCGATGTTCTGGCCGCGCGTTACTTGCTGGCCCACGCTTACGTACACGGCGCTGGAATGCATGTACTTCGTGACGATGCCGTTGCCGTGCGATATGACCACCCAGTTGCCGGCACCGCCGTTATAGCCCCCGTCGTAGGTTGCATACATTACCGTGCCGTTGTCCGCCGCGTAATAAGGCGTGCCCGTGGGGGCTGCCATGTCCAGCCCCTTGTGGAAGGCGCCGTCGAAATCGCGGTAGCCGAAACCCGATGAATTCGTTGCGGCGGGGCAGGGGTTGCAGAAATAGCCGCT
>DMNP01000076.1:0-1668 GCA_003452695.1 Eggerthellaceae bacterium | reverse complement strand
CTGCCCATGGCAACGCTTCCGCCCGCCTGTGCAGCCACGTATCCATCGCCGCCGCCCGAAGCGCCTGCGGCTGCAGCGGCCTCGGCGGCAGCTGCAATCTCTGCTTCGCGCTGCTTGCGCGCTTCTTCGGCCTGGCGTGCCGCTTCGGCGGCGAGTTCTTCTTGCACCTGCAGCTGGGCCGCCTCGGCGCTCAGGTTTTCCGCCTCCACGCGCAGCGCTTCCTGCGTTTCTTCAATTTGGATCTTGGTCTGCTCGGCGCTTTGCAGCTCTTCCTGTGCGCGTTGCGACTGCTCTTCATAGGTGGCTTTCGCGGCTTCCAGCTGGGCGCGGGCGTTCTTCGCCTCTTCTATTTTGTTCATGCCCTGCTGCGTTATGGCGTTGCACGCATCCCACGACGTTACGAAATCCGCGAAGGTGGAAGCGTCCAGGATAACGTCGATGAACGATTCCGACCCGCCTTGTTTGTACATGCCGCGGGCAAAACTGGAAAGCTCGTCTTGCAGTTGCTCGATGCGCGCCGTTTCCACTTCAATCTGCTTTGCGGCCTCGTCGCGCAATTCGATGGCTTCGTCGTAAGCGCCCTGGGCGGCTTCCAGTTTGGCAACGGCCTCGTTCAAACTGGTCTGCAGGGAATCTATCTGGGCATACACGGCATCGGCCTCGGCGCGCTTTTCGGCAGACGTTACGGCCTGTGCCTCGGTGGGTTGCGCGAAGGTGCCGACCAGCAGCGCGCATACGGTAATCGCACCTGCGCAAAGAATAAGGGCGGGAATAAACCGGCTCGTGCGTTCACGGCAATGGGCTCTCATACATACTCCGTTTAAGCTTCGTAAATCGTGTAGTTATCGTGCGTGTTAATACTGCGATTGGTGCTTCGAGTCCACCTGAATCTGCATTCAATCCTAGCAGTAAAGAGAGGGGAAGCCTTAAAATCATCCAATGAACGCAAACTATCTATCCCGCATTCTTGCCATAGAATTGCGCGCAAACAGGCAAAATTGCCCGTAAGGCAACACTTTATCGAGCGTTCGCACAGCTTTGGTTTTAAAGGAATCGTGAAGACACGCCCGGGGGCGTGTTCGTTGTTGACAGCTTCGAACTCGTAGCGTATTATTCTTCTGCTCTCAAACGCAGATTGCGTATGTGAGCAGGCAGCTTGAAAAGTGCACATGAATAAGAGCGAGCCAGAAATGGGCGTGTGCCCGAGTGGTTAAAGGGGACGGGCTGTAAACCCGTTGGCTCTGCCTACCTAGGTTCGAATCCTAGCGCGCCCACCATTTTTACTCGCCCGTGTAGCTCAGTCGGTAGAGCACTTCGTTGGTAACGAAGAGGTCACCGGTTCAAGTCCGGTCGCGGGCTCCACGAGTTCACGTGCCCCTGATGGGGTATTTTTTTGGTACTTGGCGGTGTAGCTCAGTTGGTTAGAGCACACGGTTCATACCCGTGGCGTCACTGGTTCGAATCCAGTCACCGCTACCAGAAACCAAGGCATCCACGCTGTGGATGCCCCTTTATATATAGGTAGAGCGCGCAGTTCGAAGAAGCGCGCGAAACCGAACCGATACGTGGTAGTAATTCGCCTATGCGATTGCAACGAGGAAGGATGATTTTCCATGTCGAAGGAAAAATTTGATCGCTCCAAGCCGCATGTAAACATCGGCACCATCG
>DMNP01000356.1 GCA_003452695.1 Eggerthellaceae bacterium | reverse complement strand
GGAATCAGGCTGGCTGCGGTGGTTTTGCCGCCGCCGCTGGGACCCACCAGGGCCACGGTCTGGCCGGGCTCGACCGTAAACGAGACATGGGTCAGCGCGGGTTCGGCAGCGCCTTCGTAAGTGAAGCTCACGTCCTTGAACTCGACGCGATTGCCCTGCGGCTCCTCCGGATTTTCCGCCACGTCAAGCACCGGCGCCTCCATAACCGGGCGGATGCGGCCGAGCGCCGTGCCGGCAAGCATCATCCCGCTTGCCGCGAACATGATTTTCGCCAGCGCCGTGGAGATGATGGCGGAAAACACCGCATAGAAAGCGAAATTCGTTACGAAGCCGGCGAAGTCGCCCGACGCGAGTGCGTCCGGCGCTAGGATCAAAGCGACGGGAACCAGGAAGACAAACGCCCCTTCGGTGAAGGTGAGGTTGATCGATTGGGGCACCCGGCAGACGTCTCCCTGGTAATGGTGCGCTTTTGCACTGTAGTCGTCGATGGCCTCCTTGAAGGATTTGAAGGAGTAGACCGTCTGCTGGAACACCTTCACCACGGGGATGCCGCGCACGTATTCCGTTCCCGCCTTGCTCATGCGGTCTTGCGCGGCTTGGTATTCCTCCATGAGCTTGGCGTTCTTGCCGCCCATCATCGCGAACATCGCGGCGACGGATATGATGGCGGCCACCAGGCAGGCGGCTCCCATGCGCCAATCGAATACGAACATGAGCACGAGCATGGCAACGAACATCGTTATGGTGCCCACGATGTCGGCCAGGTTGTGCGCGAGCAGCGTTTCGGTTTCGGCGGAGGCTCCATCCAAGCGATTGCGAATCAGGCCGCTTGCGTTGGTGTCGAAATAGCCGAGCGGCGTTTTCATCAGGTGGGCCATGCCCTGCTTGCGGATGTTCGATGCCGTGCGGAATGCAGCAAGGTGCGTGCACATGAGAGCTGCAAAATACACGATGATGCCCGCTACCGCGAAAGCGAAGGCCGTCCACCCGTAGCTTGCGATGGCGCCTGCGGCACTCCAGTTTGGAGCGACTGCAACCAGATCGCGTACCACCAACCAGACGCAGATGTAGGGCACCATGCTCAAGGCCATTGCAACAGCGGAAAGCGCGAGTCCCAAGAAAGTCAGGCCTTTTCGCTTGCCGGCATAACCGAGGAGGACAGACAAGTCCCCTTGCTTCTTCAGAGCCATTGCGCTCCTTTCAAAAGTAAGTTACCGCTAACTATGCATGATAGAGCACCCTGGCCCCGTGTGCCATATAAATGTTATCTAAAACTTACTTTTATAGCGGATGGGTGCATTACGCGTGCCGAATCTACGCGTGCCGAACCGAGCAAAAAGGGAATTGTACACATGGAGCCCAAGCGCAAGGCCATGGACGACAGGGGAGGCCACGTACATGCTGGCAGGGTAGTAAAATGATGCAAGGTGATACGGGCGTGGCGCGAGCGCAATTCTTTATTCGGCTACAGGAGGTCTGCGCATGAAACCGATTGCCCTTTGTGCGATCGTTGTCGCCATCGCCGCACTGGCCGTCGGATGCGCATTCCCCGGTTCCAGCGTTGGCGCTGGAACCGGAACGCCGAGCGGAAAAGGTCGGTTGCTGGGCGAAGCCCCACAGCAGGAGGTGGATATCGACATGGCGAATTGCAAGGGCATCTATTTCGCAGGCGGCTGCTTCTGGGGCGTCGAGGAGTACTTCTCGCGCATTCCCGGAGTGGCCGATGCGACGAGCGGCTATGCGAATGGGACGGTGGAGAATCCCAGCTACGAGCAGGTCTGCAGCCATACAACCGGCCACACCGAGGCCGTGCGCGTCACGTACGACCCCAGCGTGGTCAGCCTAGGGACGCTTACCGAGCAGCTGTTCAAGATAATCGACCCGACAAGCGTGAACAGGCAGGGCAACGATGTGGGCGACCAGTATCGTACGGGCGTCTACTACGTCGATGAGGCCGATCTGGCCGTGCTGCAGGAAGTCTTCGACGCAGAGCAGCGAAAGCACGACCGTGCGATTGCCGTCGAGCTCATGCCGCTTGCATGCTTCTACGAAGCCGAGGAGTACCATCAGGACTACCTGCAGAAGAATCCGGGCGGCTACTGCCACGTGGATTTCGGCAGCCTGGCCGACGTGAAGACCGTACAGGAGAGCGAAGCCGAGGTTGCCTCTAGCGGGGGCGCGACCATGGGGTCGCTCGATCCGTCCAACTACTCCAAGCCAGGCGAAGCCGAGCTGCGCAGCATGCTGACCGACGAGCAGTACGAGATAACCCAAAACGATGGCACCGAGCGCGCCTTCACGGGCGCCTACTGGAACACGTTCGAGCGCGGCATCTATGTCGACATCGTCACGGGCGAGCCGCTGTTCTCGTCGTCCGACAAGTTCGAGTCGGGTTGCGGGTGGCCGAGCTTTTCCAAGCCCATAGACCCGGCGGTTGTCGAAGAGTACCTGGACACGAGCCACGGCATGCACCGCACCGAGGTCCGCAGCCGCGTTGGCGACAGCCACCTGGGCCACGTGTTCACCGATGGGCGCGCGGATGCAGGCGGCCTGCGCTACTGCATCGACAGCGCGGCCTTGCGCTTCATCCCTTACGACGAGATGGACGCCGCCGGCTACGGCGACTTGAAAGGTCTATGCGGATGAGCTTTCAGGAGCGCGCCTCAGTGCCGCTTGGCCAGAATGATTTGTTCATCGTCTAGAGGCAGCCGCCAGGGTTTCAGCATGCAGAGGTGGCGGGTTGCGCTGGCGGTGGCCCGGCGTGAAGGCGCAGGCATTGCGCGAAAGCCGGCGGGGAGACCGCCACCTTCAAAGAGGCGGCGGCCGGTCGGGCCGGCATCCCTTCCACGGCCGACGCTCCTTCCGCGGCCGGCATCCCCGCCGACGCCTCCGCCGGGACCGACACATCCCTTCCGGCACCGACATCCTTTCCGGGGCTGGCATCCCTTCCTGCACCGACGCCCCCGCCGCGGCCGGCATCCCCGCCGACGTCCCCACCAAGACCGGCATCCCCGCCGACGCCCCCGCCGCGGCCGGCGTCCCTTCCGCGGCCGGCCTAATAGGGCGCTGTTAGGCCCCTTCTGGGCGCACGGGGGATTCCGCATAGGGAGTCTTGCAGGTCGCGTGGGGGTTCGCTTCCAGGACGCGGGAGGCGGGGGCAAAATAAGGCGCTGTTATGCCCTTCTCGTTATGAACATACGTGCCGCAGATGGGTTTGCGCAGATGGAGGGCGCCGGCAAACGCTCGTGCCGAACGGCGAGGGGCATAATAGGCCCCTATTATGCCCCGCAGCGCCCCACGTGCGCCGGCCGAATGCCGAAGGGCCAGCTCGCGGGGCCGCGCGTGTGGCGGCTCGGGGGAGAAAGGCATAACAGGACCCTATTATGCCAGCCCGCCGACGCGGGCGCGCTCGCCGAACCCGCTTCTGGCTGTTCATGCAGTGGTAGAATTGCAGGTATTCTCCGGGGGGAGGGCAGCCACCGGAATGCGATTCTAGGCGAATCGGCAGCGGACGGGCCGACGGCGGACAGGAGACCAACAATGACGCATGTAATCGTGGATCCAGGCATATGCGGTTTTACGACCGACATCAAGGTTGAAGCAGCTGACATGGGCGAGGTTAATATCGCCGTAGACACCAAATGCACCATGATTGCCAAACTGGTAGAGGGCCTCGAACAACCAGTCGACGCCTTTGCAGTTATAGGCATGACAGGCAACACTCCCCTGCTCGAAACGGCGCGACAAGGTGCGCGTATCCACGCAGCATGCCCGACTATCGCAGGCATCGTTAAGGCAGTGGAGGTGGAAGCGCAGATGGCCCTTCCTCGCGATGCGTCCCTCAGGTTCGTTAGCGAATAGGGCACACTGCCGCAGTTCAACGAAAGGCGATTTCGCAAACATATCTGCTTATCGCCGTTGCCTAAGTGGTTACAGAATTGGAAAGGGGCCATGTCGTCAAGTACAAAAATCTGAAGAACGGCCATCCCGTCAAGATGACGGATCGCTATTCTCTCACTGAGTCAGGCAAAAAGAAAACGAAGACCTCTGTCGGCAAATACAAGTACGACAGCAAGGGAAACGCGATGCGTTTGCAGGAAGATTCGAAAGAGCCGACAGTCAGGACGTTCGCATATAAAGGGAATCGCGCAAAGAGCATGTCTACTGACGGGAGCTCGAAGTACCTATACACCTGGAAGAAGGTGAAAGTGCCGAAGTCCCTCGTTGGCAAGGTAAAAGCCCAACAGTGGTCGCTAGTGAATCGAAATCTGAATCATGCATTCGGGCCCGTAAGCCTGAGCGAAGGCTAGCGGAAATTCGAACATCGCTAAACGCAAGCGCTCATGCATTGCATGCTCTCGAATGCATTTACAGGCAGATCATCGTTTGGTCGATAGGGTTAAGATGCCCAAGGCCAACAAATAGGAGTTTAGCTTCTCGAAGTGGTTCTTCCAGCGATTAATGGGCAGCGCACTTCCGCTGCCCATCTTGATTGAACAACCGTGAAAAAGAACGAACGTTAGCTCCCAGGCGGGCGTACAGGCAATACCGCAGAGGGAATCTTGCAGGTCGCGTGGGGCCTCGCTTCCAAGGCGCGGGAGGCTGTTTGGAAAAGCCCGCTTGGCATGGGCGCTATGCCGCATGCAGTGCAGAAAGCAAGCAGCGAGCGCGCCGTGATGTATATCAAAAAACGAGCTGAAGGTTATTCGGGCAGCCTCGGGGGAGGCTGCCCGGAAAAACGCATCTAACACGAGCGCCAAACAGCATATAGTCCATTAGGCAATCAGAAAACACATCAGGGTGTCTCGCAGATGCTGGCTCGGTAATAGCTAGACAAGCTGGGGGCCGAACGGCGGTAAGCCGCTGCTTCACGTCAGGGGTTTGTCGGACAGGGCGCGATGGACTTCGCCGGTGCCGAGCTCGAGCACGCGCACTTCATCGCCGGCGCGTACCTCGCCGGGCTCGACCACCCAGGCGAATATGCCCTCGCGCGGGAAGATGCAGTCGCCTGCCAGGTAGTAGATGGCACAGCGCGTGTGGCACACCTTTCCGATTTGCGACACCTCCACCGTCGCGGTGCCCACCCGCAGCCGCGTGCCGAGCGGCATGCCCTTCACGTTTATGCCTCGCGTGGTCACGTTCTCGGCGAAGTCGCCATAGCCCACGTCCAGCCCGTGTTCGCGCGCCACCTGGATGGACTCTTCGGCCAGGAACGACACCTGGCGGTGCCAGTCGCCGGCGTGTGCATCGCCGTCCACGCCGAAGTCGGTCACGAGCGAGATTGCGCCTGATGCAGCAGGTGCCTTGCGCGTTCCCTTGCGCTCGGAGACGTTAACCGACACGACCGTTCCCACGTCGCCTTCGACGGGCGCCGGCCCCTGGTCGGATTCCATGAGGGGATTGTCGATGCCCAGGTCTTCTGCTAGAGCCTTTGCGGTCGCGTTCTCTCTGATTTTCGTGCACTCGGAAGATTCGGTCATCCGTCGCACCTTTCTCGTAGTCGACGCAACGGCTGCCACCTCGCCGCGCCCGGTGCAAGGATGTTGGTCCCGCGCTCCGCTGCACGACGGATGGGCCTTCAGGCACGCGGGTGAAACTTGGCTTCGCAGAGTATAGCAAAAACGCCGCGGCGAGTCATGCCCGCGCGCGGCGTCGTGCGTTCGTTGGGGCTTCGCAAGTTGCTGCCCACGGCCCGGCAGGCGGCGGGGCGGGGAGAGGGGTGAGGGCGATTCTGCA
>DMNP01000187.1 GCA_003452695.1 Eggerthellaceae bacterium | reverse complement strand
CGGGGGAGGTCCTGCACCGGGCGGTGAGCTCGTCCGCCCCGATCAGGGCGACGTCCTTCCCGATGCGGGCGGCCGCTCCCACGGCGCACCTCCCGTCAGCCCCGGACCAGCCTCGGCTTGTCCTTGGCCCACGCGGCCTTCAGGTACGGCACCTGCTCGGGCTCGACCCGCCCGATGTTGAGCACGGTGCGCTGCACCACCTTGCCGCCGACGCGGGCGTTCTCCACGACGGTCGCGTAGAGCATCTCGCTGCCGTCGGCGGCGTTCTTCCGCTGGACCTTGACGAATAAATTCCCACCATCTTATTGGTGCATTTACTGTTATCTCTCCCGTAACGTTCCCACTACTTTTAACATATTGTTCTGGTAGTTCTAGCTCTATATTCCAACCATGGGAGAAAGGAAGCCCCGGCGGAGCATTCCGTCGGGGCTGCTGGATGGAGGGGCGAAAACCTTTAATGTGCTAAGTTAATGGCATTGGGTCCCAGCCCGAGTCCTCGGCGAAGCGGACCTCGTTCCTGACGCGGAGATCGATGCTTACTTTCCGAGCAGGCGTACGGGGACTACGAAAGTCCGGTCGTCCACCTGTCGGGCGAACTCGGAAACGCCTACGAGCACCATCTTGAACTCAGGCGGACGCGTGCGCGATAGCTCGTTGCCGCAGACCTTACGCTCCAAGCGCTCCAGATTTGCTATTCCTGCGCCGACCTTGTCCTCGCCGACCTTGATCTCGACGGCTCCCCAGCGGCCGTCCGCAAGCTCGATGATAGCATCGACCTCCAACCCAGAATCGTCATGATAATAGGAAATCGGGTCGGGGCGCGCGCCCTCGAGACTGCGCGCGTACACGGTCAGGTCGCGGATGCAAAGGTTCTCGAAGATGAGCCCGAACGTCTGCCAGTTCTCGAGGAGCGCATTCGGCGACATGCCCAGCGCCGCAACTGCTAGCGAAGGATCGGCAAGATAGCGCTTCGGCTTTGTGATGAAACGCTTCTTGGAGCGGGCCGGCGGCGCCCAGCCCGGTACCTCCTCGAGCAGGTAAATGCGCTTGAGCAGCTGTAGATAGGCGGCAAGCTTGTCTTCCGAAAAGAGCGATTGCGGATTCTCCTCGGCGCCATAAATGTCATTTGCGATGGTCTTGTACGTCGCCGATTGGCCGAGGTTACGCGCAATGGATTTCACCAGCCTTTCCGCCACGAAGGCATCCATGCCCTGAT
Organism: Eggerthellaceae bacterium; assembly: GCA_003452695.1. GTDB lineage: Bacteria > Actinomycetota > Coriobacteriia > Coriobacteriales > Eggerthellaceae > UBA9715. Next base: position 2,518 of record DMNP01000187.1, on the reverse strand, counting down.
CGGGCACTGTTTCGGCAAAGACAAGCCCCAGATACTCGCGCGCCACAAGCAGCGCATCGTCCGCCCCCGCCTCGACTGCCTCGGGCCATCCACCCCGGCACGTAAGCTCGACCAGCCGGCGCGTGTCATTTGCGCAAGTTGCGGGTTTGAAGCGCCCCTCGAAGAGCCCCGAGAGCGAGATCAGCGCCTCCGAATCACCAGATTCCATAAGCGTCATGGGCAGCATCCTGACACGCCCGATCCTACCTGCTCCGCTGTGGCGCTGGGCATCTCCACCGCCCTGCTTTCCCCCTTTCGGAGAGGATGAACCCGTAAGAATCCAACCACCCTTCATGTGGCGCCGCTCGTCGATCCGATGACGCACCTCATCCCAGATTTCGGGGACGCGCTGCCATTCGTCGATGACATGGGGCCTATCCCCTTCGAGCATCATCGAGGGATCCGATTTTGCAAGGTCGTAAACGTTCTTCCGATCGACGTAGACGATGGAGGCGCCGTGTCGCCGCGCAGCCCACGTCTTCCCGCACCACTTGGTCCCCTCTATCTCAACGGCACCGAAAACCCGCAAGTACCTCTCTATCTGCTCATCGACGATTCGGGGCAAGTATCCTTCCGGGCATATGGAATCGGGCATGGTGGACTCCTCTGAAATTCGCCTATACAATCTCATTCTATCATGGCAACGGAATTTCCGAATAATCACATTGGTGTTTTCCGAATTGCAATTTTCGGACTATCCGGATTCCTACTTAAGGATTTTCCGAATTTACGTCATCGGTATAGTCATGACCGCGCCCCCGTCTTCCCTCTCCGCGCAAATGAGAAAAGCTCCATTTGCGCTGCATCTCCTTACCAGTCGGCATCGAATCGCTCCGATACGCCGGTGTGTAGGAGCCTGGAGCGCCTGCTGACCAAGCGAAGATAGCAACCCGCCCCGCGCTAGTGCGGAAAAGGTAGAGCCCCATCGCCGTGTGGTACGACGCGCCGAGAATATCTGCCGCCTCGTACAGGGATATGATCCTGCTCTCGTCGTCGAGCGCCTTCCTCGCAGTCTCCTCGCTCATATGCAGCCCTCCTTGTCCGCTTTCCAATGCATAGGGGAATCGAACCACGGACCTCATGGCTGCCAGCGCGAAAAAGGCTACGCGGACCGCTGCGCGATAACCTGCCGAAGCCTCGCATGCCAGGCTGAAGGCACCACGCGCTCGATAATGCATTCAACTTCTAGATTATGGCGTTATCTTTTCTGTTCCGCGCGGCGTTCCTATTTTGCAAAAGCTAGTAAGTCCGCTCCAGGCTTGGGGCGAAGAACGACGATAGGCACGTCAGGATGTCGTCGAGCTGCTCTCCCTCGAGCTTGCCGATGAGCTTCGCGGGTTTCGCGTCGAGGTCGATCGCGCGCACCTGCTCCATCACGACGCTCCCCGAGACGCCGCAACCCTCGGGGAGCTGCTCGTGCAGGAAGAAGTCCTTCTCGCGGGACGTGATCGGGCACACGATCGTCATGGAGTTCGACACGTTGAAGTCGAGGTTGCTGACGACCAGGGCGGGCCGCTTCTTCGAAGGCTCGTGCCCCACTGTCGGGCTGAAGTCGACTTCGACGATGTCACCTTGCTCGTAGATCATAGCTACCAGAGCTCGTTTCCAGCAGGCTGACCCCAATCGACCTCGGGAGACTGATACCTGACACCATCCCATTCATCCATCCTGTCGCGTATCGTCCTGCCCTTGGCCGACGTAATGCGAACGCCGCCCTCGTCGGTTGTCAGGACGACGCGCTTTCCAACGGGAAATCCGACGGCATCGCACATCTCCTTCGGGATGGTGATGCCCTGAGAGTTCCCTATGCGCCTTACGGTGGTCTCTGCCAGCATGTCTCTCACCTCCTACGTAATTACTAGTTATAACATTATAGCACTAATGCGAAGCGATGTAATTTCGCTACAACAATGCTGGCCCTCGCCTCTACCGACTGGCATGCCAGGGTCTGCATCTCGAACTGATCGCGCACGAAGGCCCTGCATTGCAGGTGTACCACTGCAGGGTCTTGCTCGGGCTCTTATGTCAACGGTGGTTTAACATAGAGTTTTCTAAAAACCCCCTTGACTTTAGCATGATGCTAAAGTTTAGCATTCTTGGCGAGCTCGAAGAAATGCGCGTTTCCCATAGCTGCACAACAAGTGTCCGAGGCCGCTCGGCGCAAGCCGTGGCGTGCCAACGCGTATGACAGGAGCAATCATGGCTATCAAGGGTCTAGAATCCCACTACCACGACAATTGGACCGCGTATCACGCATTGACGGAAGCTCAGTGCGAAGTGGTCATCGAGAAGGCGTTCGAAATCCTGGAAGATATCGGAATCAAGTCCAACCCGCACGTATGCGATCACTTCAAGACCATCGGAACCGTGGAGGGCGATATAGTCAAGCTCCCGCGCGAAGTGGTGATCGAAGCCATCAAGAGCACCCCGAGCCATCTCGACATCTACAACCGCAAGGGCGAGAAGGTCATCGACCTGG
>DMNP01000088.1 GCA_003452695.1 Eggerthellaceae bacterium | reverse complement strand
GGTCGTCGGCGTCGGCGGCGGCGGCACCAATGCGGTGAACCGCATGGTGGAAGCAGGGGTGCAGGGCGTCGAATTCATTGCCGTGAACACGGACCGTCAGGCTTTGCTCATGTCGGATGCCGACAAGACAATCCATATCGGCGAGGACCTGACGCGCGGCCTCGGCGCTGGCGCGAACCCCGAGGTGGGAGCTCAGGCGGCCGAGGAAAGCCGCGACGAGATCCGACAGGCGCTCGGCGAGTCCGATATGGTGTTCGTCACGGCGGGCGAAGGCGGCGGCACGGGCACGGGTGCAGCCCCGGTCATCGCTCAGATCGCGCGCGAGGAAATCGGGGCGCTGACGGTCGGCATCGTGACCAAGCCCTTCTCCTTCGAGGGTCGCATGCGTCGCAATCAGGCGGAACAGGGCATCGAGCTGCTGTCGCAGAAGGTCGATACGCTCATCGTCATCCCCAACGACCGCCTGCTGGAGGTCGTGGACAAGAAGACGAGCATGCTGGACGCCTTCCGCATTGCGGACGACACGTTGCGCCAGGGCATTCAGGGCGTTACGGACCTCATCACCATCCCGGGCCTGATCAATTTGGACTTCGCGGACATTCGCACGGTCATGAAGGACGCTGGCACGGCCATGATGGGCATCGGCCTGGCCTCCGGCGAAAACCGCGCGCTAGACGCTGCGCAGCAGGCCACGAGCTCGAATCTGCTGGAAACGTCCATTGCGGGCGCATCGCGCGTGCTGTTCTCCATTGCAGGCGGCCCGGACCTGACGCTAACGGAAGTGGATGCGGCGGCCCGCACGGTCGAAGCCTGCGCAGACGAGAACGCGAACATCATCTACGGCCAGATCGTGGACGAGGCCATGGGCGACCAGGTGCGCATCACGGTCATAGCCACGGGCTTCAACGCAGATGCCTTCAACAGCAGCTACTCGCGCGATTATGCGCGCAAGGACTTGTTCGCATCGACGACGCAGGAATCCGCGGCCGCAGCCTCGTCGGCTCTGTCCGCCCCCGCGACGCCGGTTCCCATGGCGTCCTCGGCGCCGGTCGCGCCCGTCCCGCGCACGACGGTCGGCGGGTCGTCCACGCGTCTTTCCGACGAGGACTACATCCCCGACTTCCTGAAGCGCCGCTAGGGCAAGGCGGTTGCCGGCGTGCCGCTTCCGAAGCCTACCATCGATGCGCTCCCGTTGGGGGCGCATCGCCTTTTAACGCTTACCGACGAGCAGCTATACCGTTCCACGGGAGTGCGAATCGCCTTCACGGGAAGGGACGGCGGCGTAAGCGCGGGCGAATTCGCATCGCTGAACCTGGGGGAGAACGTGCACGACGATGAACGTGCCGTTCTGCGCAACCGGGCGCTCGTGTTGGAGGCGCTCGGCGCACCCGGGGCCGCGCTTGTAATGCCGCATCAGGTTCACGGGACCCACATCGTGGAAATATCGCCGGGCGACGACGTGCGCGCTGCGCGCGATGAAGCCCAGCGCGATTGCGATGGCCTGGTCGTGCGGGCGCCTGGCGTGGCAGGCGGCCTGATTGCCGCAGATTGCCTGCTGTTGGCAATCGTTGCGCCCGACGGCACGTTTGCGCTGACGCATGCGGGCTGGCGCGGCGCCGTGGCGGGCATCGCGGGCAAGACGGCGCGCCTACTGGCCGCCCGGGCGGGCGATGCCTGGAGCGCTGCCGACATGAATGCCTACATTGGCCCGCATATCGGTCCGGAATGCTTCGAGGTGGGTCCGGAGGTGGCCGAACGTTTCGAGCGCAAGCTGGGGGCGGATGCGTTGGAAGATGCGCGCCATGTGAACCTGGCCCGTGCGGTGTCCATCGACCTTCGGCATTCTGGCATGCGCCCCGAGCGCATAGCCCAATGCGGCATATGCACGGTCTGCAATTCGGACCGCTACTATTCGTATCGCGCGTCGGGCGGGAAATGCGGGCGCCACGGGATGTTCGCCTGGCGTGCCGGCTAGTTTTCCGGGTGTCGACCGCAGGCCATGCGCCCGCTGCGGCGGCTGATAGAAAGGACAAGCATGACAACGGGACAACGATACCAGTCGGTTCTGCGTGAAATCGCGGAAGCATGTGCAGAGGCGGGCCGCGACCCGCAGGATGTAGCGCTGGTCGCCGTGTCAAAGACAGTGGGGCCGGACGAGGTGGCGGCCGCCATGCAGGCGGGCGCGCGCGATTTCGGGGAGAACCGTCCCGACCAGCTTGTGCAGAAACACGATGCCTTTCCACAGGCCAACTGGCATTTCATAGGAAACATACAGTCGCGTCGTATTCGCGACGTGGTCGGGCGCGCCGTGCTCGTGCATTCGCTGTTCGAGGAACGGCATGCACGCAAGATAGACGAAATCGCCCGGGAGGCGGGCATCGTCCAAGACGTGCTTTTGGAGGTGAACGTTTCGGGGGAGGAGTCGAAGGGCGGCGTAGCTCCCGACAAGGCGGCAGCGCTTCTGGAAACCTGCGTGCAGCTGGAAAACGTGCGGCCGCGCGGACTGATGACCATGGCCCCGCAAGGGGATTTGGCCGTGGCGCAGCGGTGCTTTTCCGACTTGCGCGATTTGCGCGATGCGTTGCGTTCCACCCTGGATGCAGATGCGGCAGCCGCGTTTGCCCATCTGTCCATGGGCATGTCCGAGGACTGGCGCTGCGCCGTGCGCGAGGGCGCGACCATCGTGCGCATCGGCCGCGCGGTATTCTCGGATATCGAGCTTTAGTTGGAAATGAGATTCGAGAGCTCATGGGTAATTCTCCGGGTGCTTCAAATGCCGCAGACAGCATATTGCCGCCACGGGCCGTCGGCTGCGCGCTCCCGCCTGCGCGCGGGGCGGGGAGGGGAGGGGGTGAGGGCGATTCTGCAGGCACAAATCCTGTTTAATGCTAAAGCAAAGCCGAAGCCAAGCCC
>DMNP01000327.1:3815-4233 GCA_003452695.1 Eggerthellaceae bacterium | reverse complement strand
GTTCCAGCCGCATCGCTATTCGCGCGCCTCGCTGTTCTGCAATGTGCTGCACGACGAGTTCGGCGCGGCCTTCGACCAAGCCGACACCGTCACGTTCATGGACGTGTTCTCGGCGGGTGAAGTGCCGGTGCCCGGCATTACGGGCAAAACGTTTTTGCAGGTAGTGCTGGACCACGAAGGCCACCCCGAAACGCATTACGTGCCGCGGCGCATCGACGTCGTGTCCCACATGGCCCAACTGGCCCAGCCGGGCGACCTGGTCATTACCATGGGCGCGGGCGATGTGACCGCCATCGGCGGACAGCTCGTCGAAGAGCTGGAAGAGCTGGAGGGGCGGGACCGCTAAGTGCCCAAGTCTCGGGACAGACGCGAACGCAAGGCGGAGCTTACCACCGCGCGCTCTTCGCGCGCGGGCCGG
>DMNP01000327.1:501-3764 GCA_003452695.1 Eggerthellaceae bacterium | reverse complement strand
GGGCCGGTCGCGCGCGTCCGGTGGGGGCCGGGTGTCCCGACGCGCCTCTGCCGCCCCGACGCGCGCAACGACCCGAAGCCGGGGCAGGTCGATGGCCGATTCCGACATGCATGCCATTCCCGGCGGTCGCTACGAGGGCTTCGGCGCCGATGCGCAGCCGCAAGCGGAATTCACCACGACGCACGTGGGCTCTGCCCGCCAAGCTGCGCGCTCGAAGCGCCTGCGCGCGTCGTCGCGGCGCTATCTGGTGCGCTTCATCGTGGTCATCGGCATAATCGTGGCTTTGCTGGCAGGATGGGCGGCCTTGTACAACTCGCCAGCATTCACCGTGAAGAACGTGGTGGTGAACGGCGTGGAGCACCTTACCAGCGACGAGATGGCCCAGCTGGCCAACGTGCCGGCCGACACCACGCTGCTGCGCGTGGACACCGAGACCATCGCCAACCGCGTGAAGCAGAACTCATGGGTGGAAGACGTCGTTATAAGCAGGCAGTTTCCCGAAACGCTTGCCATCGACGTAACCGAGCGCACCGTCACCGCCATCGTGGAGATTCCCATAAGCTCGGGCAGTGCGGTGAAGCAGTGGGCCATAGCCGAAGACCACGTGTGGCTCATGCCGATTCCCGATGCGGGCAGCGAGGCCGCCAAGACCACCAGCGAAAAGGTGTACGAGGACGCCGAGAACGTGCTGCACATCGTGAACGTGCCCTACGGCACGCAGGCCGAAATCGGCGAGGTGTGCACCGACGGCAACGTGAACAACGCGCTGGACATCGTGGCGGGCATGACCACCGACTTGGCTGGCCAGGTGGTGAAGGTGTCTGCCGCCGGCACCGCCGAGACCATGCTGCTGCTGGACAACGGCGTGGAGGTCGCCTTCGGCAGGGCCGAGGACATACGCGACAAGGAGCGCGTCATCCTGCAGATTCTGGCCGACAATCCCGACGGCGTGTCCTACATAAACGTGCGCATGGTGCAAACCCCCACCTGGCGCTCCATCTAGACGAGATAAGCACTGATTTATGCTGCCGGGCCCAGGGTGCGCAGGGCGAGTGCGCCTCAACTGAAAACCGAATACACCCACTGACGTGGGAAAATGAGGTTTGAAGGCGAAGCGCGACGCTCTGCGAGGAGGAACAGCAGGAGTTTCAGCCATGCGATGAAGAACTTGTGCGCGCGCATCAACGCGCTGCTGGCTCCCCTATAATTCGAAAATGAAAACGGATTCAGAATTCGGAGGAACAGATGGGGGAGCGCGGGAAGTACAAAACGCGGCAGCGCGGCCTGGTCGAGGAGTGCCTTGCGGCACATGCAGGCGCCTACCTTACGGTCGATGGCGTGCTGGGCTGCATAAAGGCGGAAGGGCAGAGCATCGGTCGCACCACGGTGTATCGCGCGCTCGAAGACATGGCAGACGCCGGTCGCAGCATAAAGGTGTCGGTTCCCGGTGGCGAGACGAGCTACCGCATTGCAGAGAAGGGCGCTGCGGGACAGCTGGTCTGCCTGGAATGCGGAAGCGTCCTTCCGCTGGACTGCCGAACGGCAGCCGATCTTGCCCAACATGTGATGCAGCACCACGGCTTTTCCGCGGATGCATCCCGCACGGTCCTGTACGGCACGTGCGCCGCATGCATGAAGGCGCTCGGCGAAGGCTAGCCCCGGAAGATTCGCCTTGCAGGGGGGCGACGCTCCCCGCATCAGGTATGGTGTTTCCGAATTCTCCTGCAAGCAGGATAGTGGAAAGCCGGCATGGGGAAGGTGCCGGTCCGAGAGGAGTTCAAAGATGAGAAAGCAGCTTCTGGCAATCCTTGCCGCATGCGTCCTGGGCCTGGGCGCGCTCTGCGCGTGCTCGGGGCAGGCGGCTTCGAGCGCGGCATCGGGTTCGGCCGCTTCGCAAGCGGCCGCGTCGTCGCAGGCGGCGAAGATTCGGGTCGTGTGCGCGACGTTTCCCGCATACGACTGGGTGATGCAGGTGCTCGGCGACCACGCCGAATCCTGCGACGTGGTGTATCTCCTGGGCAATGGCGTGGACGTTCACAGCTACCAGCCTTCTGTGGAAGATATCGCCAAGATAGCCGACGCCGACCTGTTCGTGTATGTGGGCGGCGAATCCGACAAATGGGCCGACGATGCCGTGAAGGCCGCCGGCAACTCTGGCCTGCACACGGTGAACATGTTGCAGTCGATGGGCGACGCAGCGCTCGAGGAAGAGGTCGTGGAGGGCATGCAGGCCGACGAGGCCCACGACCACGACCACGCTTCCGGGGCCGCCGCCGACGCCGACCACGACCACGGCTCCGGCGAGGCGCGCGAATACGACGAGCACGTGTGGCTTTCGCTTCAGAACGCGCAGGTGCTCGTGGATGCCATTGCCGTCGAGCTGGGCGAGATCGACTCCGCGAACGCCGACGCCTACCGCGACAACGCGCAGGCCTACAAGGCGCAGCTGGCAGAGCTGGACAAGCGCTTCGCCGCAGCTGCGAAGGCCGCGGGCAAGGACACGCTCGTCTTCGCGGACCGCTTCCCGTTCCTCTACCTGGTGCACGACTACGACCTGAAGTACTTCGCCGCGTTCGAGGGGTGCTCGGCGGAAACCGAGGCCAGCTTCGAGACGGTGGCCTTCCTTGCGAAGAAAGTCGACGACCTGGGCCTTTCGAGCGTGCTCGTCATCGAGGGATCGGACCACAGGATAGCCGACACCGTCGTGCAGAACACGCAGGCCAAAAACCAGCAGGTGCTCGTCATGGACTCGCTGCAATCGGTGTCCGACGCCGACGTGGCAGCCGGCAAGACCTATCTGGGCGCCATGCAGGACAATTTGGCGGTTCTGGAAACCGCCCTGGCCTAGGGGGATTCTCTTGGCTTACCTGAGCTGCAAGGACCTGGAAGTCGGCTATGCGGGTGCGCCCGTGGCGAGCGGCCTCAGCTTCGCCGTTTCCTCGGGCGATGCGCTGTTCGTCGTCGGCGAGAACGGTGCGGGCAAATCAACGCTCATGAAAACCCTGCTCGGGCTGCTGCCCGCCCTGTCGGGCACCATCGAATTCGGCGATGGGGTATCGGCGGGCGAAGTGGGCTATCTTCCCCAGAAGGGCGAATCCCAGCGCGATTTCCCCGCATCGGCCTTGGAAGTGGCGCTTTCGGGCCGTGCGAGCCGCCTGGGCGCGCGTCCCTTCTATGCGCGCGCCGACAAGGCGGCCGTCGAAGACGCCCTGCAGCGCGCCGGGGCCTACGAGCTGCGCAGCGTGCCCTTCGGCCTGCTGTCG
>DMNP01000327.1:0-377 GCA_003452695.1 Eggerthellaceae bacterium | reverse complement strand
TGCTGGACGAGCCGACGACGGGCCTCGACCCCGACGCGGCCGAGTCGCTGTACCGCACCATCGACGACCTGCGCGCGGCGGGCGCGGGCGTGCTGGCCGTCACGCACGACGTGGCCGCCGCGCTGCCGCATGCCACGCACGTGTTGGAGATGGGCGCCGGAGCCGCCGTCTTCTCGCCCGTGTCGCTGCGCGGCGAAGGGGGGGATGCGCCATGGGCGTAATCGACCAGCTGGCCATGTACCTGTCGTATCCCTTCGTGGTGAACGCCCTTGTCGTCGGCATGCTCGTGGCGTTGTGCTCGTCGCTTCTGGGCACGACGCTGGTCATGAAGCGCCTGTCCTACATAGGCGATGGCCTGTCGCACGTGGCCTTCGGCG
>DMNP01000328.1 GCA_003452695.1 Eggerthellaceae bacterium | reverse complement strand
GGTCTGGCCGGGGCGGGCGGGGCGGTTTCGGCGGGGAAGCGGAAGCCGGAAGGCCTTAACCTTCATATTGCGTCACACGAAACCAACGGATTCAACATATGGTAAGGTCATGCGGTTATTCACAGCGAAACGCATATGGAGCCTTTGCCGCTCGTCCCCGAATTCGAGAAAATGAGTGGTAATCTATGCCACGTTGAAGACACCTGAAACGGAGGTATCCACGTATGCAAGTTTCTTCAAGTGTTAAGACCGCTGGCGGCGTCGCGTCCATTGCACTCGGAGCCGCTCTTGCCTGTTCCCTGATCGTTCCGCCCGCGAATGCCTATGCCGTTACCTCGGCCGAAAAGGCAGCCGAGGCGCAGGCGGCCCTGAACGAGCTGTATGCCATGCAGGACACGCTGCAGGAAACGTCCGCCCACTACTACCAGTCGCTGGCCGACTACGCGGTGGCAGTCGAGAAATGCGATGCCGCACAGGCGCGCATCGACGAGATTACCGGCGAGATCACGGCCATCCAGGCGCGTCTCGGCGACCGTGCGCGCGACATGTACCGTCACGGCGCCTCGTCGTTTTTGGACCTGCTGCTGGGATCTACGACCTTCGAGGAGTTTTCCCAGAGCTGGGATCTGCTGAACCGCGTGAACACGACCGATGCCGACCTGTCGGCGCAGGCTAAGTCGCTGCGCGAGGAAGAGGAAGCGCAGAAGGCCGAATACACCGAGCAGGCCGCAGTGGCCGAGACGAAGTCGAACGAGGCCTATGCCGCGTACCAGGAGGCCGAGGTGCTCGTCGCGCAGATGGAGGAAACCTACAACAGCCTGAGCGCCGAGGCGGCAGAGCTGTACCAGCAGGAGCAGGCCGCTGCTGCCGCAGCCGCAGCCGCAGCCGCGCAGGCCGCAGCACAGGCCGCCGCCGCGCAGAGCTACGACTACACGGCATACGGTGACTATGGTGGCTATACCGAGGGTGGCTACACCAACAACGATGGCACGGTCACCGACATTTCCACCGGCCAGGTGTATTCCTCTGCATCCGAGTATTCGGCGGCAACCGGCAACGAAATCGTCGACCGCGCCATGTCGATGCTCGGCCACAGCTACCAGTACGGTGCAACGGGCGCGAATGGCTCCTTCGACTGCTCGGGCTTGGTCGGCTATGCCATTACGGGCACGTACAACCGCATCGGCAACACGACGACCTTCATGGGCTACAACCAGGTGTCCAACCCGCAGCCCGGCGACATCTGCGTGAACGCCGGCCACACGGGCATCTACATCGGCGATGGCCAGATGGTGCACGCAGCCGACGAGAGCACGGGCGTGGTCGTGGGCAACGTGCAGTCCGGCATGATTTACGTGCGCCCCTAGCTCGGCGCCCTCCTTGGGGCAGCGAAGGCGAAACGCGACGAAGAGCCGCAGGCAGGTCCTGCGGCTCTTTTTTTGTCGACGGGGCGATAAGATTCGCCGGCCCAGTTGTGGAGAGCAAGCATTCGACAGGGGATACACCATGTGGTATGCATCGCGCGCGGGCGTACAAGAACCCCAGCTCATGTGAACGTTCTGCTTGCGAACTGTGTGCATTCGGCGTTGATACTGTGACTCGAACATCGTGATTTGGTCGCGGAAATTTGATGCGGGTCGCTCCGTTGGCTTCTGTGATACCGTCGATGATGCGGAAAGCATGAAGACGGGCCGATGCGTGTCGCGACGGCCCTCGCTCCATGGCGGGTTGTGCTGCCGACAAAGGCGGCGAAATGAAGCGGAAGCTATGCAATGGGAGGTAAAACGATGCTGCATACTACACGCCAACATTCGCTCGAGAATCGAAACGCCCCTGTCCTTGCCTGCGCGGCGGCGCTTGCCCTCGTCGTGCTGACGGCCTGCTTCCTTCCCTGGGGATCGCAGGCCCATGCAGAAACGGCTGCGGAGAAGCAGGCCGAGGCGGAGGCGGCGCTGGCGAACCTGAACGCCATGCAGGAAACGCTGGACCGCCTGGAAGCCGAATACGGCGAGGCCCAGATGGCGCAAGCCGAAGCAGAGGCCAGCCGAGACGAGGCGAAGCAGCGCATCGACGACCTGAACGCCGAGATAGCCGACGTGCAGGGCCGCCTGGATGGCCACGTGCGCGATATGTACCGCACGGGAAGCGTTTCGTTCATCGAGATGCTGCTGGGCGCCGCCTCGTTCGAGGAATTCGCGATGGGCCTGGACATGGCCAACAAGGTAAGCCAGAGCGGAGCGGACCTCGTGGACCATCAGCGCTCGTTGAAGCAGGAGGCCGAAGAGCAGGCCACCGTGTACGAGGAGCAGGCGGCCGTTGCCGCACAGAAATCTGCAGAGGTAGAGGAAGCCGCAGCGCAGGCGCAGGCCACGATAGCGGACATGCAGGCAACCTACGATAGCCTGAGCGCGGAGGCCGAGCGCCTGCTGGAGGAAGAGCGCGCGGCCCAGCGCGCCGCCGAGGAAGCGCGTGCTGCCGCCATCGTCGCCGAATCTGCCGCCCGCGCGCAGGCCGAGGCCGAAGCGCAGGCCCGTGCGCAGAGGCAGCAGCAACAGCAGCAACAGCAACTGGTCGCGGCAGGCCCCGACAACGCAGGCGGGGCGACAACGGACGCGGGCACGATAGAGGTGCAGGCCGCGCCGACCTACGACGCCGCCGCCGACGCCGAGCCGGTGGTCAGCGAATCCGTGGCCTACGAAGGCGGGTCGGACACGGTCAGCCGTGCCTATGCATGCCTTGGCGCTCCGTATGTATGGGGCGGCGTCGGCCCGAACGGCTACGATTGCTCGGGTTTGGTCAGCTACTGCCTGACCGGCCAGCATACGCGCCTGGGCACCACCTACACCTTCATGGGCTGGCCACAGGTTTCCGACCCGCAGCCAGGCGACGTGTGCGTGAACTGGTCGCACACGGGCATCTACATCGGCGGCGGCCAGATGATCCATGCTGCCGACTACGGCACCGGCGTCATCATCGGCCCCGTTCAATCGGGCATGATCATCGTACGCTACTAAGAATGGGAATCCTGGGAGGGTGCGCCGTATGCAGCATGTGGAAATCTATTCGGATGGTTCGTCGCGGGGCAACCCGGGTCCGGGCGGCTATGGCACCGTGCTGCGCTTCACCGACCCGATAGGCGGCGTGCACGAACGCGAGCTTTCCCAGGGATACCGCCAGACCACGAACAACCGCATGGAGCTGATGGGGGCCATCGCCGGTTTCGAGGCGCTGAAGCGCCCCTGCTCGGTGGATTTCTACTCCGATTCGCAGTACGTCGTGAAGGCCTTCACGGACAACTGGATCGGCGGATGGCAGCGCCGTGGCTGGAAGAATGCCAGCAAGCAGCCCGTGAAGAACGTCGATTTGTGGAAACGGCTGATAGCCGCAGTTCAACCGCATGCCGTGTCGTACCACTGGGTGCGCGGCCATGCGGGCCATGCCGAGAACGAGCGTTGCGACGCTCTGGCCACCACCGCAGCCGACGATGCCGGCAACCTCGTTCCCGATACCGGCTTCGAATCGGGCGCGCAGTAGATTCCCGCCTGCGCAGCGGCTAGTGTTCTAGTCGATTTAGGCGACGTATCCCGCTATCGTCATGCGCAGCTTGTCGATGCCGTCGCCCTTCAGCGACGAGGTCAGGATCATGGGCACGTCGTCGGGTATAGCGAGCTGCTTCTTCAGCGCCGCCCGTTGTTGGCTGCATTTCGATTTCGACAACTTGTCGCCCTTGGTCAGCACGATGAGGTAGGGCAGTTCGGCCTCTTGCAGAAAACCTACCATGTTCTCGTCGAGCTGGCTTGCGGGATGGCGGATGTCGATGAGCGAGCACACCAGGGCGAAGTTGCGGTCCTGGTTGAAATAGCCCTCGATAAGCTCGGCCCACCGGTCGCGTTCTGAAAGCGATACGCGCGCATAGCCGTATCCCGGCAAGTCCACCAGATAGGCCGCCTTCGCGTCGAAGAAGTTGATGGTGGCGGTCTTGCCCGGCGTCTGCGACACCTTGGCCAGCCCCTTGTGGTTGCACAGCTTGTTCAGCAGCGAGGACTTGCCCACATTCGACCTGCCGGCAAACGAAATTTCGGGCAACGTGGATTCGGGCAACTGAGCGGACGTTCCGTACGAGCGCTCGAACGAAACGCCCTTGAAGCTTATGTCCGCCATTCTACTTGTGCTTGTAGCCGGTGTACAGCGCCATGACCATGCACACCGTGGCCGCGATCGCCCAGAACTTATGCTGTTTCATAGGGGTTCCTTTCATCGTGGTTGCGATGCCGATGATAACACGAACGCATCGACTTGCCGCATGGCATCACGTACGACGGCCCGCGCTGCAATGGCGCTGTTACTGCCCACGGTGTGGCCGTGGGCAGCAACTAGCGCTAGACGAGAATGGTTAGTTCAGTTATTTTAGTTATAGGTGTGTAACTTAGAGAAAGGATTCGTCAATGGAGCGCGCTACCAAGAACGCACTTTTCACCGGACTCGGCTTCCTCATCGGCACGGTGGGCCTGAAAGCTGCCACGTCGAAAGCTGCCAAGAAGGGCTATGTGCACGTTATGGCACAGGGCATGAAGGCCAAGCACGAATACGAGACCATCGTCGAGAAGGCCAAGGCCGAATACGACGACATGGTGGCCGAGGCGTCCTTCATCGCGGATGGCGAGAAAGACGAGAAAGACGCGAAAGACGCGAAGTAGCGGCCTCATGAAGTTCACTGTCGAAAAGGAAATACCCGGCAGGATGCGTGTCGGGTTGCAGGGTCCTGTGCCCTCCGAGGACATGGGTCCGCTCGAAGCCGTGCTCGGGGAATGCCCTGACATTGCCGATGCCCGCGTGTACCCGCGCATCGGCGCGATTGCCGTCCGCTACGTCGCGGGCGCGGAGACGCGAAGCCGTGTGCTTGCATACCTGCGCGGCATCGACCGGGCGGCCATCGAGAAAGCCCGCGGCACCCATTCGCTTTCCACGTCAGTGCAGACGCGCCAGCTGCTGCAGGACCTTGCGTGGATGGCCGGCACCTACCTCGTGCGCAGGTGGCTGTTTCCCCAGCCCGTTGCCATGGTCTACAACGTAATCGCCTTCCTTCCGTTCCTGCGCCAGGCAATCGCGTCGCTGCGCCATGCCCGGCTCGACGTTCCCGTGCTGGACGCATCGGCCATTGCGATGTCGCTCGTGCAGATGGACCCGAAGACGGCGGGCGAGACCATGTTCCTGTTGGACGTGGGCGAGACCATGGAGAAATACACCGAGGCGCGTTCGGAGAGCGCGCTCATCGATGCGCTGCTCGACGTGGCTGACATGGCCTGCAGGCTGGAAGACGGGAACGAAGTGCAGGTGGATGCGCGAAATCTGCGCCAGGGCGACCTCGTCGTCGTGCGCACGGGCATGCCCGTGGCCGTGGACGGGGTCGTGGAATCGGGCGTGGCCATGGTGAACCAGGCTTCGCTTACCGGCGAGCCGCTTGCCATCGAGCGCACGGTCGGCGACGACGTCTTTGCAGGCACGTCGGTCGAAGAGGGCCAGATCGTCGTGCGTTGCAAGGCCGCGCCGGGCGAATCGCGCCTGCGCTCCATCGTATCGCTCGTGCACAATGCCGAGATGTACCAATCCGAGCGTCAGAAGCGCCGCGAGCGGCTTGCGGCGCGCATCGTGCCGTGGAACTTCCTGTTCGCCGGCATCGTTGCGCTTGCCACGCGCTCCATCGTGCGCACGTCGGCCGCGCTCATGGTGGACTATTCGTGCGGCCTGCGCCTGACCGGGTCCATCGCCGTGCTCTCGGCCATGAGCCAGTCGGCGCGGGCGGGTTTCACCGTGAAGGGATCGAAGTACTTCGATGCCGTGCGCGACGCCGACACCCTGCTCTTCGACAAGACGGGCACCCTGACCGAGGCCACGCCGCGCGTGGTGAAGGTGCTCGGCAGCGAAGGCTGGCCGAAGCGTCAGGTGCTGCGCTTCGCAGCGTGCCTGGAAGAGCATTTCCCCCATCCCGTGGCCCGGGCGGTCGTGAACGCCGCCTTGGAACAGAACCTGCAGCACCGCCATCTGCACGGCGATGTGGAATACATCGTGGCCCACGGCATCGCCTCCACCATGAACGGCGCCCGGGCCGTCATCGGCTCGGATCATTTCATCGTGGAAGACGAGGGCGTGGTCATCACCAAGCGGCAGCGCAACCGCATCCTGAAAGAGCTCGACGGGCTCTCGCCGCTGTACCTGGCGGTCGACGGCAAGCTCGTCGGCGTCATCGGCATAGAGGACCCGCTGAAAAGCGGCGTCGCCGAAGCGGTTGCCGACCTGCGCGCCCTGGGCTTCGAGCGCGTTATCATGGCCACGGGCGATAGCGAGCATACCGCCGAGCGCATCGCGCGTGCGTCGGGGCTTTCCGAGTTCCATGCCAACATGCTGCCAGAAGACAAGTTCGCGCTCGTCGAACAGCTGAAGGCAGAGGGCCGCAATGTCGTGATGGTCGGCGACGGCGTGAACGATGCGCCTGCGCTCGCCCATGCCGACGTGGGCATTGCCATGGGGCAGGGGACCGCCATTGCCAAGGAGGTTGCGGATATCACGCTGGCGGACGGGGACCTGTCGTCCATCATTGCGCTCGTGCGGCTCTCGCGCGCCCTGTCCGAGCGCATGGATCGCAGCTTTGCCCAGGTTATGGGCTTGAACACGGCCTTCATGGTGGGTGGCGTAACGGGGCTTGTCACTCCCCAGACTTCCAGCCTGCTGCACAATGTAACCACTATCGCGCTCGGTCTGGATGCCAGCCGCCCCTATCGGCTGTAGCACTGCAGCCTCGGGTGCCCGCCCCCGGCTCCGCCTGCCCGATCTGTCCTTCGAGGACCAGCGGCTTCGGGACGCCATCGCTTGCGGTGCCGCAAACGATGGCGCCCCGCCAGCTTTCACGACTGCCTTTCCGTGGATTTCCTGCGCAGGACGGTATTCGGGGGTATACTTTCCCAGTTTCTAATCACACATGCCCGTGCGACCCGAACCGCTAGTGGCCACCGGAAAAGGCTGCGGACATCGGGGCTGACCGCGGGCAGAGGACTAACGAATAGGAGAAGGATATGACGAAAGTCAGTATTCAAACGCTGCTCGACGCAGGCGCCCACTTTGGGCATCAGACCCGCCGCTGGAACCCCAAGATGAAGCCGTACATCTTCGGCAGCCGCGGCGACATCTACATCTTGGATCTGAAGCAGACGCTCGTGGGCCTGGACAACGCCTACTCCTTTGTCAGCAACCTCGCCAAGAACGGTGGCACCATCCTGTTCGTCGGCACGAAGAAGCAGGCCCAGGAGCCCATCGCCGATGCGGCGAACCGCTGCGGCATGCCCTATGTGAACGCCCGCTGGCTCGGCGGCATGATGACCAACTTCGTCACCATCCGCACGCGCGTGAACCGCATGGAAGAGCTCGAGGCCATGCAGACCGATGGACGCATGGACCTGCTGCCCAAGAAGGAGCAGATCCTGCTGGGCAAGGAACTTGCCAAGCTGCAGGTGAACCTGAACGGCATCCGCAACCTGCGCCGCACGCCCGACGCCATCTTCGTCATCGACACCAACCGCGAGGAAATCGCCATCAAGGAAGCCAAGCGCCTGGGCATCCCGGTCGTCGGCACGCTGGACACCAACTGCGACCCGGACGATGTCGAATACGGCATTCCCGCCAACGACGACGCCATTCGCTCGGTGCGCCTGCTCTCCGAGTTCATCGCCGACGCCGTCATGGCCGGCATTGGCGTGCCGGTGACCGCCGAGGAGATGGCCGCGCCCGCCGAGGCCGCCGAAGCTCCCGCGACTGTCGCCGAAGTCGCCGAGGCAGCCGAGGCGCCCGAGGCGCCCGCCGAGGTTCCTGCTGCCGAATAACGAATTAACCTGAAAGCCAACGGGTAAGAACAACAAAGTAGACGACAGGGTTTCTGTGGCGAGTGCAGTTGGCTTGAAGGTTCTGCGCGACCGAGCTAAGCGGCCTTCGTGCCGCATGCGAGGGAACGCAGGTTCTTAAAGTCAAATGCACCGCCACAGGAAGCCGTCAGGAGGATAAAATGGCCATTTCTGCTGCACAAGTTAAAGAGCTCCGCGACATGACCGGCGCGGGCATGATGGAATGCAAGAAGGCGCTGACCGAGGCCGAGGGCGATATGGAAAAGGCCGTCGACCTGCTGCGCGAATGGGGTGTTGCGAAGGTCGCCAAGAAGGCCGGCCGCGCCACCAACGAGGGCACGGTCATGGCGCTCGTCGCCGAGGACGGCAAGTCCGGCGTGGTCATCGAGCTGAATTGCGAGACCGACTTCGTGGGCATGAACGAGAAGTTCAAGGGCTATGCCGAGAACATCGCGAAGGTCGCCCTGTCCAAGAAGATAGGCGACGTCGAGGCCCTGAAGGCCGACGAGGAAGTTGCCGCGCTCATCACCGACTGCGTGCACGTCATGGGCGAGAACACGCAGCTTTCGCGCGTGGCCCTGGTCGAGAACGCCGGCGTGTGCTCCTACATCCACATGGGCGGCAAGATCGGCGTGCTGATGTCCTTCGACGTCGACGGCATCGACCCGACGTCCGATGCGTTCGTGGCCTATGGCCGCGACGTTGCCATGCAGGTAGCCGCCATGAGCCCCGTCGCCCCGAACCGCGATGCCGTCCCGGCCGACGTCGTGGCCAAGGAGCTCGAAATCTACAAGGCCCAGGCAGCCGCTTCTGGCAAGCCCGAGAACATCCAGGAAAAGATTGCCACCGGCCGCCTGGAGAAGTACTACGCCGAGAACTGCCTGACCGAGCAGGCCTTCGTGAAGGATGGCGACCTGACCATCCAGACCTACACCGACAAGGTGGCCAAGGAGCTCGGCGGCACGATAAAGGTCGTCGACTTCGTCCGCTTCGCGCTCGGCGAATAGTCGGTTCCGCCGTTCTACGAACGGCGGAAGAAGCCGACGCTGCGAAGCCGCAGTG
>DMNP01000180.1 GCA_003452695.1 Eggerthellaceae bacterium | reverse complement strand
ACATATTGGACATGAGCCGCATCGAATCGGGCCGCATGTCGCTGAAAAACGAAGAGTTCGCCTTCCGCGATTTCCTGGAACAGATAAACGTGATGATCAACGGGCAATGCGAGGATAAGGGCCTGGATTTCGAATGCCAGATCGTCGGCCAGACCAGCGATTACTACGTGGGCGACGACATGAAGCTGAAGCAGGTGCTCATAAACATTCTGGGCAATTCCGTGAAGTTCACCGAAGCGCCCGGCACCGTTACGTTCGCGGTGGAGCAACTGCAGCGCTTCGAGGGCATGTGCACGCTGCAATTCACCATGGCGGACACGGGCGTGGGAATGGACGCCGATTACCTGCCGAAGATATTCGAGGCCTTCACCCAGGAAGACGACACGTCCACCAGTTCCTATGGTGGCAGCGGCTTGGGCATGGCCATTACCAAGAACATCGTGGACATGATGAACGGCGATATCCGCGTGGAAAGCGAAAAGGGCGTGGGCACAACCTTCGTCGTTACGGTCACGCTGAAGGCGTCGGCACGCAGCACCCAGGGCGAGGGGCCGCAGATGCTGCCCGCCGACCTGCGCGCGCTGGTCGTGGATGACGATGCGGTGGCTTGCGAACACGCCGTGCTCGTGCTGGGCGACATCGGCATCTCTGCCGAAAGCTGCACGCATGCGACCGAGGCGCTGGATCGCATACGCACCTGTTGCGACCGTGGAGAGCCCATCGACCTGGTGCTCACCGACTATCGCATGCCCGACATAGACGGCATCCAGCTTACCCGCGACATAAAGCGCATCGGTGGCGAGGGCGTGAAGGTGCTCATGCTTACGGGCTATAGCTTCGACGACGTTACCGACGAAGCATTACAGGCCGGCGCCGACGCCCTGATGAACAAGCCGCTGTTCACCGACACGTTGCTGCGCGAACTGCGCGCCCTGTTCGTCGCTGCGCCTTTAGCGGGCGCGGCGGACACGGCAGACACGGCGGACGGCCCGTCGGCTGGCGACGAGGCCGAGGACGCCGGCGAGCAGGGCGCGACGGCGGGAGAGCAGCTTGCTCCCGAAATCGCCGATGGCATCTACGAAGAGGGGTCGCTTGCGGGCCGGCGCATCTTGCTGGCCGAGGACATCCAGATTAACGCAGACATCATGATAGACTTGCTGGACATGGAAGACATTCAGGCCGAGCATGGCGAAAACGGCCAGATAGTCGTGGACATGTTCGCTGCCAGCGCGCCGGACTACTACGACGCCGTGCTCATGGACGTGCGCATGCCCGTCATGGACGGCCTGACCGCCGCCAGCACCATTCGCAAGCTGGACCGTCCAGACGCCAAGACGGTGCCCATAATCGCGCTTACGGCAAACGCTTTCGACGAAGACGTGCAGCGGTCGCTGCAGGCCGGCATGGACGCCCATTTATCCAAGCCGGTCGAACCGGACCGCCTGTACGGCACGCTGGCGAAGCTTATCGCGCGGCGCGAGCAGCGCTAGGCACCGGAATGCGTCGAGGATTTCGCGGGGCGAGAAACGGCGGCGAGGAGGCACGCTGAACATGGTTTCGATACTACATTACATACTGGTATTCGGTGGAAGCCTTCTTATGGTGTACAACATCTATCGCTACATCATGTTCTCGCGGCATATCCGGTCGATGGGCGGTTGGGAGCAAGAACAGCGCATCCTGTACATGCCGATCGTCTTGCTCGTGCTGTTCCTGTTGGGCTATCTGGCCGTGGGCGTGTTCGGCGATGTGGACCTGGTGGTTGCGCCCATCTTGTTCGGGGGCAGCGTGTTCGTGTTGCTGATGATCTTGTTCCTGCAGCGCGTCGTCGGGCGCGTGCAGGAAAACGAGCGCCTATCCGCCGAGCTGAAGGCCTCCGAGGAGAGCAACCGCGCGAAATCCAGCTTCCTTTCCACCATGAGCCACGAAATCCGCACGCCGATGAACGCCATCGTGGGCCTGAGCGGCATGATGCTGAAGGACCCCGAGCTCGGCGACGATGCGCGCGACAAGGTGGAGAAGATTTCTGCCGCCGCAGACCATCTGCTTGCCCTGGTGAACGACGTGTTGGACATGAGCCGCATCGAAGCTGGCAAGATGACCTTGGGCAACGAGGTGTTTTCGCTGGAAGATGTTCTGGGGCAGGTGAACGCCATCATCGGCAACCAGTGTTCCACGAAGGGCCTGGAATACAACTGCTCGGTTGCAGACGGGGTGGACAAGCGCTTTGTCAGCGACTCCACCAAGCTGAAGCAGGTGCTCATAAACATTCTGGGCAATGCCGTGAAGTTCACTCCCGCACCGGGGCACATCCGCTTCGAGACCTCGCAGATAGCCGCTTTCGAGAACCTGCGCACCTTGCGCTTCGTAATCGCCGACAGCGGCATCGGCATGGACGAGGATTTCCTGCCCAAGCTGTTCAGCGTGTTTTCGCAGGAAGACGCCACGAACACCAACCGCTTCGGCGGCAGCGGCTTAGGGATGGCCATTACCAAGAACATCGTGGAGCAGATGAACGGCGAAATCCAGGTGCAAAGCAAGAAGGGCCATGGCTCCACCTTCATCGTAACGGTTACTCTGGGGGCCGTGCAGGAAGACCCGGACAACCAGGCCGAGCCTGCAATCGACGTGGCGCTTTCCGAAGCCGAGGTGGAAGAGGCGCTGGACGGCCTGCGCGTGCTGATGGCCGAAGACGTGCAGCTGAACGCCGACATCCTTGCCGACCTGCTGGATCTGGAAGGCGTCGTTGCCGATCATGCGGAAAACGGCCAGGTGGCAGTGGACATGTTCGCCGCAAGCGAGGTGGGCTGCTACGATGCCGTGCTCATGGACATGCGCATGCCCGTCCTGGACGGACTGTCGGCTGCGAAGGCCATCCGCGCCCTGGACCGTCCCGACGCCCAAAGCGTTCCCATTATCGCCCTGACCGCCAACGCCTTCGCCGAAGACATGCAGCGTTCGCTGCAGGCCAGCATGAACGCACACCTGGCCAAGCCCATCGACCCCGACCTGTTATACGTTACCCTGGCCAGGCTCGTGCGCCAACGCCCGGATTGCAACCGCTGATTCCCACCCCGCCGCTGGCTAGACTGCGGGCAGCGCCTCCGGCCGGGCCGTGAAAAGTAGCCCCGCGCTCGTTACTGCCCACGGCTTGGCCAGGAGCCCCGCCCCGGGCATGGGGATTCGGGCTTGGCTTCGGCTTTGCTTTTGTATTTAACAGGAATTAGGCCAAAAAACCTGTCGCAACGTCATCGGATAACGGTTTCAAGACAGCACGGGGGCAAGCTCACGCTTGCCCGGCCTCGCTGAAAACGAGCCACCGGCTCGTTTTCCGGGCGCTCGGCCCCTGCAGAATCGCCCTCACCCCATGCCCGGGGCGGGTCTCCTGTCCAAGCCGTGGGCAGTAACGAGCGTTCCCCCATTGCGCCGCCTGTTGTCGATAAGGGCCTATCCTCGAACGAATTGTGGTGGTATTATGTAGCAACCTGGTAAAGGGGAAGGTTCTACACAAGGAGGTGTGCGATGGAATTGTTTACCGATGTCGCGTTTCTCGCGCGCTTGCAATTCACGCTTACGGTGGCGTTCCACTTCGTGTTCGTCCCGCTTTCCATAGGCACGGGGCTGATCACGGCGCTTGCCCAGACGCGGTACTATCGTTCGCGGAAGGCCGAGGACGGTGCAGCCGCGCATTTATGGGTGAAGATCTTTACGGCAACGTTCGTCATCGGCGTGGCCACGGGCATAACGATGGAGTTCTCGTTCGGCACGAACTGGGCCGACTACTCGCGGTTCGTGGGCGATATCTTCGGTGCGCCGCTGGCTGCCGAGGCGCTGTTCGCCTTCTTCCTTGAATCGGTGTTCCTGGGCGTGCTGCTGTTCGGCCGGGGCAAGGTGTCGCCGAAGTTCTACTGCGTGTCGGCATGGCTCGTGTGGTTCGGGTCGTGCCTGTCGGCGCTGTGGATTCTCATCGCCAACTCGTGGATGCAAACGCCAGCTGGTGCCGAACTTTCGGCCGATGGATCGCATGCGGTGCTCACCGATTTCCTGGCGGCCGCCTTCAACCCCACCACGGGGCTGCGCTATTTCCACGTTATAACCTCGGCGTTGGTCATCGGCGGCCTGTGCGCCATATCGGTGGCTGCCTACTACTACATGAAGGGCAAGCACCTGGATTTCGCCAAGAAGACCATGAAGACCGGCCTGGCCGTTGCCATCGTGGCCACGTGCGCGCTGTTCGTGTCGGCACATTCCACGGCCGTGGGCGTGTGGGAACAGCAGCCCACCAAGCTTGCCGCCATGGAAGGCCAGTACGAAGACGAGGTGCCTCCGCTGTACTTCTTCGGCTGGGTGAACGAGGAGAGCGGCGAGGTAACGGGCCTAAGCCTGCCCGGATTCACCAGCTTCCTGGCCACGGCCACGTTCGACACCGTATACCCCGGTTTGAACACCCTGGCCGAAACCGAGCAGTTCGGCGACATGAGCCCCGGCGACATTCCCGTGAACGCCATATTCCAGCTGTACCACATTATGGTGGCGCTTTCCGGGGTTATCTTGCTGGTTATCGTGCTGACAGTGATCGGCGTGGGCAAGGAACGCATAAAGAAGTGGAAATGGTTGCAGAAGCTGCTGTTCATAGCGCCAGTATTCCCGTTCATCGCCATCGAGGCCGGCTGGTTCACCGCCGAGCTCGGCCGCCAGCCTTGGGTCGTGTACCCGTCCATGTCGGCGCCTGACGGCGTGTCGTTGCTAACCAACGAGGCGATTTCGCGCTCGGTAACGGCGCCCGAGCTTATCCTGACCATCGTGCTGTTCGTGGCCGTGTACCTGCTGCTGTTCGTGGCCTGGGGCCGCATGGTCTTCAAGTTCCTGGGAGCCGGTCCCGACGAGCCCGCCAATGCGCCCGGCGACGACGTGAACGTGATGCCGGTCATCATCAATCGCCTGGTTGGCGACAAGGGCGAACGAGGCGCGCATGCCCGCGTCGAAGAAGCTGCTACGGAAGGCGGTGAGTAGCATGACAGGTCTCGGAATTCTCTGGTTCTTCCTTATATTCCTGCTTATAGCCGGCTACTTCGTATTCGATGGATTCGATTTGGGGGCGGGCGTGCTGTATCCGTTCCTGGCCAAGACCGACGAGGAAAAGGCCCTTGTGCGTCGCAGCATCGGCCCCGTATGGGATGGCAATGAAGTGTGGCTGCTCACGGCGGGCGGCGCGCTGTTCGCAGCTTTCGCTCCGGCGTATGCCACTACGTTTTCTGGTTTTTACCTGGCCATTATGCTGGTGCTATTCGGGCTTATCCTACGCGGCGTGTCCTTGGAATTTGCCACGCACGATACCGCCTGGCGCCCGCTGTGGAACGCGTGCTTCTTCGTGGGGTCGTTGCTTCCGGCGCTGCTGTTCGGCGTGGCGGTCGGCAACATCTATGCCGGCATTCCCATGAACGCGGCGGGCGACTACATCGGCATTCCGCTTCTAGGCCTGGTCACTCCCTTCACGCTGCTGTGTGGCCTGCTGGGGCTGGCAATGTTCGCCGCTGCGGGAGCTGCGTGGATAGCCCTGAAGGCCCCGCGCCAATCCGAACTGCGCACGCGCGCCGTGAACCTGCGCTTCATCCTGCAGATTGCCGTGGTGGTGCTGTTTCTGGTGGTTTCAGTGTACGGCCATTTCATCATATCGCCGCACATGGCCCCCGAGCTGGGCATCGCCCGTTGGGCATGCGTCATCGTGTTTGCGCTGGCCATAGTCGGATCCATTGCGTTCAGTAGCCGCGACGACCGCGACCTGCATGTGTTCGTAACGCAGTCGCTTGCTGCGGTGGCACTCGTGTTCCTGTTGGCCACATCTATGTTCCCCAACCTGGTCGTGGCGTCCGCGGGAAGTACGGGCTCCTCCATAACGATTGCCACGGCAGCCTCGTCCGATTTGGCACTGGGCTGGATGACGGGCATCGCTTGCATCGGCGTGCCCCTGGTGCTGGCGTACCACGTAATGACGTATCGCATTTTCTACGGACGCCTCGCACCCGAAGGCGAAGAATAACGAGACGCGCCCTGCCGAGCTGGGAACAGCGAAGAACGAAAACCTGAGGCCCCGCGCAAGCCATTCTCGCGCGGGGCCTCTCTGGTGTAGAAATCTGCCCTTTTTGGCTCAAACATCGAGTTTTGTATGTGATAGCACTCTTCCCCCGAATGCCTTAATAAATGCGAACTGGGCAAACGTCTTTGCGCGCTGTTCATTAACGCTCTTATAAAGACTCTATTCGCGGTTTTCCGCATACAAAACTCGATGTTTGGGGCAAAAAGGGCCGATTATCGTGCGAATGATACCTGTCTTGCAAAATTCCGTTTCTCACATTCGCCGATGCTTGCTCGGAACGACGCGCTGGCCGGGCCAGGGGCAGTAGCCGACACATCGTCAGCGAGGGCAATCTTTGCAATCTGAGACGTGCGGGCGAAGCGCTTCGGGGTATTATAGGCTGCAACGGAAAACCTGCGATTCTACGGAGGTGGACAGTGGCCGAGACTACCAATTATCAGTGCCCGAATTGCAATGGCCGGTTGTTCTACAGCGGGGAATCGGGCAAACTTCAATGCGAATTCTGCGAGTCCCAGTTCACGCCCGCTGAAATCGAGGCGCTCTATGCTGAAAAGCAGGCGAAGGCCGACGACAAGGTTGCGGGCGATCGTCAGCGCGAGGCGGCGGCCGAGCTGGGAATAGACACTTCGTCGATGAGCTCGGCCCAACAGTCATCTGCAATTGCTGCGTTCGACAACGCCATACGTTCGGGGGCCACCCAAGAGCAGGCCCAGGCAGCCGCATGGCAGGCGGCCCAGAACGCAGCAAAGGACGCGGGGGTCGAAGCGGTTTCCGCCGCTGCCGCATCCACGACCGATGCCACGCGCGTGCAGGTGAAGCATTCGCAGGCGGAAGACCCCGTGCAAGCCTATCTGGAAAACTCGCGCTGGGACGATGCCGATGCGGACAACATGCGCGCCTTCAACTGCTCGTCGTGCGGCGCGCAGCTGATGGTCGACCAGGTAACCGCCGTTACAAGTTGCCCCTACTGCGGCAACAACACCGTGGTGCCCGGCCAGCTGTCCGATGTGCTGAAACCCGACTACATCATCCCCTTCAAGCTGGACAAGAACGCCGCCATTGCCGCGCTGAAGCAGTATTACGGCGGCAAAAAATTCCTGCCCAACGGTTTCACGGAGGGCAACCACCTTGAAGAGGTGCAGGGCGTGTACGTGCCGTTCTGGCTGTATACCGGACAGGCGGAAGGCGATTTCACCTTCGACGCCACCAATAGCCGCACCTGGACCGATACCGAGAACATGTACACCGAGACCGACCATTACAAGCTGTATCGCGTCGGAACCATGGAATTCGACATGGTTCCGACCGATGGCTCCACAAAGATGCCCGACGCACACATGGACGCCATCGAACCTTTCGACTACAGCGAGATGGTGCCCTTCTCGGTGGCCTATCTGCCCGGATACCTGACCGACCGCTACGATCTGGACGTGGCGCAATGCGACGCGCGTGCCCGGACTCGCGTGGAGGCCACCTGCGCAGACGCCATGACGGAGACGGCCCAAGGCTACGAGACCGCGAGCTTAGATGCATCGCATGTGGAAGTAAGCTGGTCGAACGTTGCCTATGCGCTGCTTCCTGTGTGGATGCTGCACACCAGGTGGAACGACGAGGACTACCTGTTCGCCATGAACGGCCAGACGGGTAAGTTCATCGGCGATCTGCCCATCGATCCAGGCAAGGTAAGGATGCGCTTCCTGGTGCTCTTCTTGCCCATTCTCATCGTAATCGTGCTTATCGTCATATTCGTCTTCGGCGGATTCAGCCTGTAGGGGAGGTGTCGGGATGAAATCGATTAAGAAACTACTTGCCAGCGTGTTCTGCCTGGCTCTGTGCGCTTCGATGTTCGCGGCCCCCATGGCCTATGCGGAAACGGGCACCTACGTGTTCGACGACCAAGGCGTGCTCAGCAGTTCAGATTTCAGCGCGCTCGAAGCCAAGGGCGCGGAATACGCCGCACAATACAACATGGGCGTGTACCTGCTGGTCGTCGACAAGATGAACGGCTTGGACAACCCCACGTCGGCGCAGCGCACGAACTTCGCGACAAGCTTCTACCGCGCCAACGACCTGGGCCTGGGCTCGGGCAAGGACGGCATCATGCTCGTGCTGGCCGTCAAATCGCGCGACTACGTCACGATCGCCTACGGCCAGGGCTCGTACTCGTTCTCCGACGAAGGCATCGCAGCCATGGAAGAGGCCGTCAAGGACGAGCTAAGCTCCGACGACTGGGTAGATGGCGCCGAGGCGTACTACGGCAAGATCGGCGAGCAGCTCGAGTACTACAGCGTCAAAGGCGAGCCGTGGACCGAACCCGACCCGCTGTCGGCCATCCTCAAGATCCTCGCGATTTTCGGCATTCCCGCGGGCGCCGCATTCAGCAAGGTCAACGGCGAGAAGAGCGCGATGAAGACCGCTCGCGAGCAAACCGGCGCAACCAACTACCTCGACGCGGGCAGCTTCGAGCTCACCCACTCCGACGACCAGTTCGTCGACACGTCGCTCGTCGTCACGCCGAAGCCGAAGGAAGAGGAAAGCAGCAGCGGCGGCGGCGGCTTCGGCGGAGGCGGCTGGGGCGGCGGCGGTGGCGGCGGCTTCAGCTCGTCGGGAGGCGGCAAGTTCTAGTTTCGGGACGAGGGGAACGGCCCCCATCGGGTATGATGTTCCCAGGTCATAGAAAGCGCCCGTCGCAGCGCTGGATGCGGCAGAAAGCAACAGTAAGGAGCGACTATGGGTTTGATTCACGCAATTGCAGGCGCGGCCGGTGGCGTGCTCGCTGACTCCTGGCGCGAGTTTTTCTACTGCGACTCCATCGACGAGGACACGCTCGCGGTAAAGGGCCAGAAGCGCACCTCCGATCATGGGCGCAGCTCGAACACCAAGGGCGAGAGCAACATCATCTCGAACGGCTCGGTCATCGCCGTCAACGAGGGCCAGTGCATGATCATCGTCGAATCCGGCGAGATAGTCGACGTCTGCGCCGAAGCCGGCCAGTTCGTCTACGACCGCTCCACCGAGCCGTCCATCTTCTACGGCGACCTCGGCGAGGGCATCAAGGCAACGTTCGAGCGCATCGGCCAGCGCTTCACCTTCGGCGGCGACACGGGCAAGGACCAGCGCATCTACTACTTCAACACGAAGGAGATCTACGGCAACAAGTACGGCACCTCCACGCCGATCCCCATGCGCATCGTCGACACGAACCTCGGCTTCGAGTTCGAGCCGGGCGTCCGCATGAACGGCGAGTACTCCTTCAAGCTGACCGACCCGCTGCTGTTCTACAAGAAC
>DMNP01000188.1:27802-54396 GCA_003452695.1 Eggerthellaceae bacterium | reverse complement strand
CAGCGCCATGCTTCCGCCGCCTTCGCCACGAAGGCCGTGCACGGGTACCGCGGTCGCCCCGATGCAGCGGGCGCGGTGAGCCATCCCATCTACCAAAGCGCCACGTTCGCGCACCCGGGCCTGCACCGCTCGACCGGGTTCGCCTACAGCCGCTGCGGGAACCCCACGGTGCTCGAGCTGGAGAACACCATTGCCATGCTGGAAGGCGGCCTGAAAGCGCTCGCATACTGCAGTGGCATGGCGGCCATCTCCAGCGCGATAAAGCTCTTCGAGAGCGGCGATGTCGTGTTGGTGAGCGACGACCTGTATGGTGGCACGCACCGCCTGTTCCAAGATGTGTATGCACCACGATACGGCATTCGCTTCCAACCAGTGGACTTCAGCAACTTGGCAAGCGTTCGCGAGGCCTGCGAACGCGTCGGCGGCAACGTGGCGGCGTTCTTCGTGGAAACGCCCACGAACCCCCTTATGAAAGTGGCCGATATACGTGCCCTGGCCGGTCTTGCCCACGAGCGCGGAGCCATCCTCATCGTGGACAACACGTTCCTGACGTGCTATTTCCAACAACCGCTCGAATTGGGCGCCGACTTGGTTGTCTACAGCGGAACGAAGTACCTGTGCGGACACAACGACGTCATCTGCGGGTTTATGGTCGTGCGCGACGAGGTCCTGCTCGAGCGCGTGTTCATGGACTATATGAGCGAAGGCGATGCGCTGGCGCCGTTCGAGGCCTGGCTGATGCTGCGCTCGCTGAAGACATTGCCGCTGCGATTGGATGCCCAGCAGGAACGCGCGAAGACCATCTGCGAGTTTCTTCACGGGCACCCTCACGTGACCGATGTGCTGTACGTGGGGGATCCGCAGCATCCCAGCTATGACCTGAGCTGCCGGCAGGCATCTGGCTTCGGGGCCATGATCAGCTTCTACGTGGATACGCCCGAACGGGCCAAACACGTGCTCGAGCACGTGCAGGTCATTGCGTTCGCCGAAAGCCTCGGCGGAGTGGAAAGCCTGATCACGTACCCCGCCGTGCAGACCCACGGGAGCATTCCCGAGGCGCGCCGCAACGAGCTGGGTATAACCGATACTCTCCTGCGCCTGTCGGTGGGCGTGGAAGATGCCGCCGACCTAATCGACGACCTCGACCAAGCGCTTGCGTAACAAAAGCCGATTACAGGCCAGCGCGCATCACGAACCCGGTTCGCGTTGCACACAACGAGGGGGCGGGTCTTCACCCGCCCCCTTGCCGAGTTTGCGTTTTGGTTGAGGACCCGCTCCAGGCGCGCTAGTCAACCTTGGGGAAGAGGTCGGTGGAAAGGTAGCGTTCGCCGGTATCGGGAAGGATGACCACGATGTTCTTGCCAGCGTTCTCCGGGCGCGCGGCCAGAACGGCGGCGGCTTTCAGGGCGGCGCCGGACGATATGCCCGTGTTCACGCCCTCGGTGCGGGCGAGCTCCTGCGACGTGGCGATGGCGTCGGCGGTGCTGACGGAAACCACCTCGTCGACCACTTCCGCGTCGTAGTTCTTGGCCACGAAACCGGGGATGATGCCCTGGATGCCATGCGGGCCGGGCTTGCCGCCATCGAGGATGGGAGATTCCTCGGGCTGCACGGCAACGACCTTCAAGCCGGCCTTGCGCGGCTTCAGCGCGTTGCCGATGCCGTTAATCGTGCCGCCGGTCCCGATGCCGCCGACCACGATATCGACCTGACCGGCCGTGTCGCGCCAAATCTCCTCGGCCGTCGTCGCCGCATGGATGGCGGGGTTCGCCGGGTTCTCGAACTGCTGCGGAATGAAGGAGTTCGGCGTGGCGGCATGAATCTCCTCGGCCTTGGCAATGGAGCCCTTGATGCCATCGGCTTTGGGCGTAAGCACGAGCTCGGCGCCGTACTGGCGGATGAGCGCACGGCGCTCGATCGACAGGTTCTCGGGCAGGACGATGATCACCTTATATCCGAGAGCCGCGCCATAGGCCGCCAGCGCAATGCCCGTGTTGCCGGACGTCGGCTCGATGATGGTGCCGCCAGGTTGCAGGATGCCGTCTTTTTCCGCCTGGGCGATCAGCGAGTAGCCGATACGGTCCTTAACGGAGCCAGCCGGGTTGCGGTACTCCAGTTTGGCGAGCACGTTAGCGCCCAAATCGTTTGCCGCTCCAAAGCGATTGAGCTGCAGCAACGGCGTATTGCCGATGAGCTCGATGACGTTCTGGGCAATGTTGGTGTCCAAGATTTTCGGTTGGGTCATAACGATACCTTCTTTCCGTTTGCGCACGGCCGCCCTGGCCGTGCTCACCTGCGTACCGTTAGTATCCTAGTATATTCCTAGGAAATATCAATTTCAAAAATGCGGACGCAGGGTATCGGCCATGCTTATAACGCTTGGAACCACGCTACACGGATGAAAGAAGACAACGGGGACGTAGGGCATTGTCGGCCTTCATGTTTCGACGGAGCTGTGAATATGTGTGGCCTGGGCGAAGTTGCCCGCCCTTAGGAAGACGCCTTGCCCCACATCGCGATGCGGTTTTCGGGGGCGAGATACATCGCATTGCCTTCGGTCGCGTCGTAGGTGCTGTAGAACTCGTCGACCATCTGCGCGCTTGCATTTATGCGAATGTTGGCCGGCGCATGGACGTCGAGCAGCAGCACAGGGGCATTGGCTGGCGAATAGAGCGTCGTCCACGAATGGGCGAGGCGGCCGAAGAACTTCTCGTAGTCGAATCCCCCGATGGTGCGCGCGCGGGCGAGCGTCGCTTGCAGGCCGCAGAGGTCGGCGGTCGCCTCGATGCTTACGCTCTCGCCGTTCACGGCGGTGCCGGGCAGCACCTCGAACGTCGAGTAGCGGTCGGCGATTTTCTGGCGTATGGCCAGGAACTCCTGCACGTCGGCGTCGGTGAAGACCGCAACCGGCTGGCCGTATGCGTTGAACTGGCTGCCGGAATAGTCGAACGCATGGCTTATCTCGTGCGCGACGACGAATCCCATGCCCGCCAGCAGCTCCTCTGTGCCCATGCCCTCGGCGTACACCGCGCTCGTAACATAGCCGGGGAAGATGTTGATGGAGTTGCTGATCGCGTCGTAGAAGCAGTTCTGCAGGGTGGGTCGCGCGTGGAGCCATGTGGCCGACGCCCGCGCGGGCTGGCCGACGAGCGCGGCTTCGATTCGGTCGTTGTGCGCTTTTAGCGCCAGATAGTTGCCCAGAAGCGTGCCGCCCTCCGCGGGCGGGGTCAGCTTCAGCCCGCTGTAATCGAAGTAGCCCCCGTCCGGGTGCAGGACGTTCAACGCCATGTTGTCGATCTTGTCGATGATGGCCTCGCGCGATTCCGCGTCGAGCCAGGGCGTGGCGCCGACGAGGTCGATGTAGGAATCGATGATGTCGTTTGCAAGCACTTCCAGCTGTTCGGCCGATTGCGCGCCAAGCTTCTGCTCGACGTAGGTCTTGGCCAGCAGCTGGGAGAACGTTTCGGTTTTATCGCATGCGGTGTACGCGAACCCATCGGCCGTCGGCGCGTCTTGCCCGAGTTTCGCGCGCGCGTTCGCATAGAACGACGGGGCGATGAAATCCGAGCATTCACGCAGGATCTTCGCGGCGGTCATCGTGCGCAGAAGCTCGAAGTTCTCCTCGGTCCACACTCCGTTGAACGAGGAAAGCCATTCCGGGTACATGACGATCGCGCCTTCGCCCGCATTCTCGCCGAGTTTGGCAAGCGTCTCGCGCAGGGGGAAGTTGGGGCATGCCGCTGCAAGCTCGTCGAAGGTCATGAACCGCACGGCCCGCGCCTCGGCTCCGTATTCCGCATTCCGGTAGGCCTGGCCATCTTCGTCCTTGCCGTAGCTGCTTTCCAGCTCGAACATGCTGTTGGCAAGCTTGGCTGCCTGGCTGTCGTCTTCGGCAATCGAGAGCAACCACAGATCGGCTTCGACGGGAAGCTTCTTCTGCGACCGGAGCAGCTCGATTGCGGCTCGATCCTTGTCGTTGTCGGCGTCGCGGTACAGGTCGGCGCCCGATTCGGCATCCGAGAACAGCATGTGCGGCATGACTGCCACGCACATGGTCGACTTCATGTCGGGCGCGCTCACGTTCGTCTCGATCCAGGGGCTGAACGGGAAGGTCTCCGAGAGCAAGACCGCCTCGAGCTCGTCGAGCGACTTCGTGTCGAGGACCGTCCGCAGATAGGGTTTCAGCTCATCGGCTCCCGCCGCCTCGATCGCATCCAGGTCGGTGGCCTGGTTGTAGAAGAGCCGCAGCTGCTCCAGTTCGGGGCTTTCGACCGAGCCGTCCTTCACGATCGCGGTCACGGCTGCCTGCAGCTCGCCCCGTGCGTCTTCCGCGACGGAGGCGTGGGCGGCGTCTTTGTGCGCAACGGCATAGTCGAAGGCATAGTGCAGGTACAGGTCGTCTGCGGCGGCGGGTGCGGCGTCGGGCAGGTTGTCGGAGAAGATGCTCGATATCCACGGCGACCCGTATGGGGCGCTTCCGCTGGAGGCAGACGTCTGCGCCGGTTGCGAACAGGAGACGAGCCCCATCGCGAGAACCGCGATGAGCGCGATTGCCAGGACTCGACGTGTCGGGTAAGCCGTCTTCTTCATGGGAAACTCCCGTCCCCTTGGTGAAAGGATGCTTCTATTATCGCTCAGCCCGCGCGGTTGGCTTGCGAAAATCGCACACATGGCAGGCCATTTGCTGCATAAAGGCGGGGTATAACCGAGCTTGCCTCACCTCTCCGGCGCGGCAAATGCCCGCCCCTCATGCGCAGGCCGCTATGGCTGCCGAGGTTGGCGCGCCTGCAACGCCATCAAAACAAGAAACGCGACGACGCTCACGAGCGCGCCCGTGCTGACGTCGCTCAGGAAGTGGGCGCCAAGGACCATGCGACACGTCATGATGGTAAGGGCGAACACGACTTCGATCGCAAGGGCGATTCCCAGTTTCCGCCGCAGGCCGGGGTATACGAGGCTCAGGCCGTAGAACGCGGCAAGGAAGGCGGCTGCCTGCGCGGAGTGGCCGCTGGGAAACGACTTGAAGGCGTCCTTTTCAAGGCCGAAAGTCGCCATCAGCCCTTCGGTGCCCGAGGTCTGGCTGTACCAGGGGCTGAACGAAATGCCCTCGTATCCTGCAAACAGCACCCGCGGGCGCGGACGCGCCATGATGTTCTTCACGATTTCGACGGCCACATACAAAACAACCAGCACCACGATTACCACGAGCACGTTGCGCGCCAGGTCCTTGGCATCGTTCGCCTTGGCGGCGCGGAATCCCAAGGCGCACAGGCCCATGCCGACGACGCAGCCAATGCCGATGCGGGCGATCGTGGGGAGCTCGGCGCCGACCAACCCGCCGAAGCCGTCGCGCACCGAAAGAATCGCCCGCGTAATCAGGGCGCTGAAGAGCGCTGCCAGCACCACGCACAGGACGGCGCCCGCGATGCGTGCGATCTGCGACTTTTGGCTGGCAAGCGATCGTTGGGCGAGCACGCCCAGAAGCAAGCAGGCGGGATAGACCATCGGGAAAAGCCCCAAGGTCGAGACGAACACGACCAGGGGGTTGTCGGGCGCGTAGATAGCCTGCGCTATTTGATAGTCCGCAAACGTTCCCACTACCAGCAGTATCACGAGCACCCCGGCGAATGCCCCCATGCCGCGCATCAGGAGAGTGCGCTGTTTAGTATCCATTGCGACCACCAGCCTTTCATGATGCCGAAGCTGCGCCGTTCCACAGCCCCGGCCCGCTTGCACCTGCCATTCTACATCTGTCATGCTTGCTTCGCGGGTCTGTATTGCTCCACAGTGGCAAACTCGGTCTTTGTCGGCGTTGCGGGGAACAAGCGGATGTGGTTACCGCCCGGGGCGGGCCTTCTGGCCAGGCCGTGGACGGTAACCGGATGAGCAGCCGGCTCGTTTGCAGTGCGACACTTCAGGGGGCGTGCCTCGTCAGACTGCTTTATAATGGCAAACCGTTAACCGATGACTGAGACTGGTGAGGTTCGTGGGCGACGAAAGCAAACGTTCGGCTTCTAGGCTTTTCTGGGGACGTGCCGAAGGGCTGTCCCTGTACACGCGCATTGGGGGACTCGTCTTCGTTGCAGTGGCCATCGCGTCGATGTCGTTTTGCCAGCTTGGCTTCTGGCCGATAGGCGAAATCGACAACGATCCCGTCTATCTTATCCTGCTCATGGTGCCCGTCATGATGGGCTCTATTGCATTTGGGCCTATTGCGGGCACCTTGCTCGGATTGCTCGGCGGCATCGTTGCGTATGCGCATGGCGTTTTGCTGCCCCTGGACTTCCTCGAGGCATACTATTTCGGCACGCCGCTTAACACGGTGGGGCTGTTTGGGTTTACCTCGTTTGTCGCAAGCATCTTGTTCAATTGGGCGCTGAAGCAAGACCCGCAGGGCGGCAAGCGGGTTGTGCTCATCGTTGCGGTAAGCGTGGTCGCGTCGTTCCTGGCCAGCGCGTTGTCGTTTGTGAACTTGGTGATGCTGGTCGGCGGCTTCAACTTGTACACGCTGGCCCATTGGTATCTGGCGGTGAGCGTTACCACCTCGATGTTGCAGGCAATCGTCAGCTCCGTGCTGATTGCACTATCATGTCTTGTCGTCGACTGCATTGTGCGCAAGATGAAGGAACGCACCACCGACCGTGGCTTGTTTCCCGTGTTCTGCGGTTCCCTCGTGCTCGTTTCGGCCATCGTGTTCATGACCGCCAGCGCGGCCATCTTCTCGAACATCACGATTCAGGAGCGCGATGCTGCCATCGAGGCCATGGACAGCGAACTGGCCTACCTGCAGGACCAGCTGGACTTGCAGCCCGATATCAATGCCCAGTTGCTCATTGGCGGCTACGACAAGGATGCCGAAGGAGCTGTTTTCACCACGAATAGCCGTGGCGTCATCATGGCTTCGAACGACGGTAAGAAATTCAAGGTTGGAACGTCGTTTATCGCAGACATCGGTCTCGGAGAATACCTCGGCGAAGAGACCGCCATCGGGGCGCTCTTGGAGTACTACTCCTCCGGGCGCGAGGCGGTGGTCGTCATCCAAGACACGGATGACGACCTTACGGCAAACGTGGACCAGGCGTTTATGGGGGTCAGGAAATACAAAGATGGCTACATCGCGCTTCACCGCACATCCGATATGATTTTTGCCAATCGTTTCGACACCATGGCGTCTTCCACGGTTCTCGCGCTAGTTCTCGTCACGGCGATTGCCCTCCTTGCTTCAGCCCTCGTACGGCGGCTTATCGTGCGCCGCATCGACGAGGCGAACCTCTCGCTGGCCAAGATTACGGCAGGGAACCTGGACGAACGCGTTCCCGAGCAATCCACGCGCGAGTTCGCGTCGCTTGCAGACGGCATAAACACCACCGTCGGGGCGCTCAGCGACATGATAGACGAGGTTGCCAGGCGCAACGAACAGGACCTGGCCACGGCCAAGACCATCCAGGAGTCGTCCTTGCCCACGGAGTTCCCGGCCTTCCCGGACAACGATAAGTTCGATATCTATGCATCCATGAAAACGGCGAAGGAAGTAGGCGGCGATTTCTACGATTTCTTCCCCATCGAAAACACGACGAAGATCGGCTTCGTCATGGCCGATGTGTCGGGAAAGGGCATTCCGGCGGCGCTGTTCATGATGGCCGCTCGGAGCCAGCTGCGCAATTTCATGGAATCCGGGTTGCCGGTGAACGAGGCAGTCGACGCCGCGAACCATCATTTGTGCGTCGGGAACGACGCCGGGATGTTCGTGACCTGCTGGGTTGCCGAGCTCGATTACGAGACGGGAGAGGTCGTCTACGTGAACGGAGGCCACAACCCGCCGATGTTGCTGCACGATGGCACGTGGAGCTGGATGAAAGAAGTCTCCGGCATGCCGCTTGGCCTGTTCGACGGCATTCCGTATGATCCGTACACGATGCAGCTGGTGCCTGGCGACATGATATACACCTATACCGACGGAGTGACCGAAGCGATGAGCGCCGCAGACGAGCTGTTCGGAGAGGAACGTCTGGAAGCAGTGCTCGGCGATAGCAAGGGCCTGAATCCGCGCTCGATCGGCGTCGCGGTGCGTCGTGCCCTTACCGATTACACGCACGACGCGGAACAGTCGGACGACATTACGATGCTCATCCTGAAATACGGCGTGCCGCCCGAGTCCGAGGCGGTCATGGTGCTGCCGGCAGATGGCTCGCAGCTCGTGCACGTGCGCAACTTCATTAATGCGGAACTCGAACGCAGGAAGGCCCCCAGGCACGTCTATTACGAGATGGACGTTTTCGCCGAGAAGCTATTCGTCAGCGCGTGCCGCCATGCCTATCCCGACGCAACGCCCGACGATCCGGGCATTGTGCGCATCGGCTTCGAGTACCAGCCGAACCCTCCCACACTCATGGTCACGATTGCCGACGACGGCATCCCGTACGACCCGCTCGCCGAAATCGACGCCTGGGTGCCCGGCGACATTGAAGGGGCGTCGAGCGACGATCAGAGCATCCCCGTGGAGTCGCGCATAGTCGACGAGGCGTCCTACGAGCGCACGGGCCACAGCAATATCGTCAGTTTTTCGAAGGGTTGGTAATTCACGAGCAACGTGGGGAGATGACGTTTCATGTCTACCATTGCCAGACAGAGTTCCACGCACGTTTTCGCCAAAACGATGCTGGTCGTTCTCTGCGTTCTTTGCCTGCAATTCCTTTGCGGTTGCGCGGGCAAGTCGGGCGACGAGGGGGTTATCGACCAAGCTATAGAGTATGCGAATACCAGGACCGTGCTGGACATGGCCAAATTGAGCGTGGTCAACAAGCTGCCCGATGTGCAGGTGGAAGTCTCGCTTTTAGAATTCAAGGATTTGCCGAGCGGGGAAAAGGAGATAAAGCTCGAGCCCGCCGTCGTTTCCGACACGATGGCTTCATGGGATGCGGGCGAATGGGCGGCAAACCGGGACGACCTGTTCTTCAACCTTTCGGCCCACTTCAACGTCATTTGCAAGCAAGCCCATGAATTCGGCGACGTGCCCGAGGACTATCTGGTCACCTGTCCAGACTACATGGTCGTATACGATTCGCAGAGAAATTCCGGCTTCATCGTTTCCGCAACGGGCGTATACCGAAAAACGGACGATCCCGAGAATCCCATTGGCGAGACGATAGTTCTTGCTTCCTAAAACGCCAGCGCTCACGCCGCCGGCCGGGCCATGGGCGGTAGCCCCTAAAGCCGAGTTGCCTTCTGCATTCTCAATCGTTATGCAGCAAGGCCGAGAACATGCTAAAGTGAAGATTGGGAGGTTCATCGGCATATAGGGCATTTTCAGCCGATGGCCCGCATCCCGAACAGCGAGCATGCTCGGGTGCAACGAGATGAAATGCGAGGTTTGTCTGTGATTGAAGCGCGCGGCATTAGCAAAAGCTATTCAAAGGGCGGGAACGCGGCGCTTTCCAGCGTGTCGGTAACGTTCGGCAATCGCGGCCTTGTCGCTATTTGCGGGCCAGCTGCCTGCGGAAAGACCACGCTGCTGAACATTCTGGGAGGAATAGAGCGGCCCGACTCCGGCGATTTGCTGGTCGATGGCAAGCAGATGCGCGGATATCGAGAAGGCGACTTGAACGGGTACCGCAATGCGCGCGTCGGATTCGTGTTCCAAAACCCGGTGTTCGTGGGGCATCGCACCGTGCTCGAGAACGTGGAGTTGGCGCCGACGATAGCGGGTCTTGGATACAGCGAGCGCCGCGACCGGGCGCTCGAAGCGCTTCGGCTCTTGGGGGTGGAAGACTGCGCGTCGAAGAAGCCCGGAGAACTCTCGGGTGCCCAGCAGCGCCTCGTGGAAACCGCCCGTGCCCTGGCGAAAGACCCCGACATCCTGCTTGCCGACGACCCGACATGCGGGTTGGACAAGAGCTCTGCGGAAACGGTGATGAGCGCCCTGAAGCATGCGGCTCAGAGCCGGCTCGTGGTTATGGCCACGAGCGACGAAGAGCTGGCGGAGCGTTACGCGAGCCGCATCATATGCCTGGCGGGCGGCGAGGTGGCCAGCAACGAGGTCGTAGGCGCCGGCGTCGGCGCCGAACAGGCCGCCGAAGGCCCCGTGCAGCTTTCGGGCGAAGCAAATGCCGATTCAGGCACGAGCGCGAAGTCGCGCCGGAGCATGCCCTTTTCCACGGCGATGTCGTATTCGATTCGCAATATCTTCGCGAAGAAGGGCAGGGCGATTCTCACGGTGCTCGCATCGGCCATAAGCATGATAGGCATTGCGGCCATCGTGGCGCTTGGCGGCGGCGCAAATAACTTCATCGCCAATTTGGAGGAAGCCTCGATTGCCACCGATCCCCTCGTCATCGGGAAATCGGGCCTCGACCTTACGGGCTTGCTCGGCAGCGATAGCATGAAGAACCTTCGCTCCCAGAGTGCGGCCGGGGGGGAGCAATCGAATGCTCCGGGCACTGCGCGGGTGAACACCCTGGAGGGTTCTATCCAAAACAT
This sequence comes from Eggerthellaceae bacterium, assembly GCA_003452695.1. GTDB lineage: Bacteria > Actinomycetota > Coriobacteriia > Coriobacteriales > Eggerthellaceae > UBA9715. The sequence continues at coordinate 43,920 of DMNP01000188.1, read as the reverse complement.
GTCGTCGATGCTCTCGGAAACGATCTCGCACATTCGCGACAACGACCTGGTCGCGTTCAAGCAGTACGTCGATGCCAACTCGGACGGCATTCTGAATTGCGTCGACACCGTGCAATACGACTATGGCGTGGCGCCCCTCATATACAACGGCGATATGTCGCACGGCGTAGAGAAGCTGAACCCCTCGGCGCTCTCGGACATGCTCACGCGTCGTGCCAACTCGACCGCCAGCACGATAAACGAGTTCGGACGATTCAACGAGATCGTTAACGACCAGGGCATACTCGACGAACAGATGGACCTCGTCTACGGCACGTGGCCCAAGAGCTTCGACGAATGCGTAATCGTGCTCGACGGGAATGGCGGAATTAGCGACCTCACGCTGTATTACATGGGAATCTACGACCACGAGGCGGTTGAAAGGGCGCAGGAGGCGGCGCTGAGCGGCGAGAGCATCGAGCTTCCCGATTCGCCTTCCGAGCTGTCCTACGAGCAGCTTGCGAACTCGAGTTTCGTAGTACTGCCCCGTGTTAGCCTGTACCAGAAGAACGCGGAGCGGGGCACGTGGGCCGACAAATCGAACGACGACGACTACGTAGCCGAAAAAATCGCTACAGAGGGCATAAGGCTGCGGGTGAGCGGCATCGTGCAGCCGAAGCAGGGCGTAATCTCGCCGCTCATGTCCGAAGGGGTGGGGTACACGAGCGAACTTGCCAACCGCCTTATCGAGATTTCCGCGCAAAGCGAGATTACCCAGCAGCAGATTGCGAATCCGACCGTCGACGTGTTCACGGGCAAGACCTTCGAGGACCTGAAGGCGCATCCTGCGGGCAACCTCGATCTGGAAAACATCATCACGGTGAACGAGCAGGCAATCGCGCGCATACTCAGCATGTTCGAGGGCGAAGAAGAGGCCGATTCCGGCGAAGACGACCTCGAAGTGCTCTGGGCGGACCTCTCGAAGATCGACTGGTCCCAGTTCGAGATTAACGAGCGCGACGTCCTGGACGCCATGAACGCGCAACGGGTCTACGATGCGATTGCGCTTGCATCGATGCTCGACCCCGAAGCGGCGGGCTTGCAGCTCACCGAGAAACAGCAAGCCGAGGTAAGCGCGCTTACCGGCGAGATGGTGGCAAACTTCACGGCCTATGCGGTCGGCGAAGGCGCCACGGCCGAGAACCTGCACAACTCGAATCGGGTCGGGCGGTATTGGAAGGAGTACCTGAAGACCGACGAGGGCAAGCGGCGGATGACCGAGCTCGACCTTCTCGTGGGGCAAAGCTATGGCGACGTCGTGCGCGGGCAGCTCGAGGAGTACCTGACGACCGTCTACGCCGAGGTCATCATCGACGAGGCGGCCGCCGACATCATCGAACAGGCTTTAGGGGAAGTCGCGAAGGAGCTTGAAAAAGAGCTCGAGCGTGCGCTTCCGGTCATAGCCGACAGGCTGGGCAAGGAGCTGGAGGCGGCCATTATCAGCGAGCTCGACCGCATCCTCGTCGAGGTGGAACAGGGAGCCACCGCGGTTGCGAACGAGCTTGAAAACGTGATTCAGATCAACATGACCGAAGAAGACCTTGTCGCATACCTGAACAACCTGACCGATTCCTCCGAGATAGGCTACGACAACAATATGGCCAAGCTCGGCTACGCCGACATGAGCCAGCCGCTTTCGATGAGCATCTATCCGAAAGACCTTCCCGCGAAGCAGGAAGTGGTCCAGATCATTGCAAACTACAACGACCGCATGGAGAAAGCGGGCATGTCGGACCGCACTATCATATACAACAACACCTCGGGTGAGGTATCCGAAGCCCTGTCCGCCGTCGTAGACGTCGTGGGTTTGGCCCTGATCGCCCTCATCAGCATTACGCTGGTCGTCGGCTCTATCATGATGGTAATCATCACTTGCACCGGCATTGCCGAGCGGCGTCGGGAAATGGGGCTCCTGCGCGCCCTCGGCGCGTCTCGGGGCGACCTCGTGACCATGTTCAACGCGGAGACGCTCCTGGAAGGCTTGCTTGCGGGCGCGATAGCAGTGGGCGTGGTCTTTGCGGTGTCGGCGGCCGTTAACAACATGGTGGCTGCAAGTTCCGGCGGCGCAGACGTTATGGTCCTGCCCCCCGAGGTGGCTGCCGGGCTCGTCGCGCTGTCGGGTGCGTTGCCGCTGCTTGCCGGCTTGGTGCCGTCGCTTGTCATGTCGCGCAAGAACCCCGCCCAATCCCTGCGGAGCTAGCGCATGAAACGGGGCGCGGGCCTCCTGGCCAAGCCATTGGCAGCAACCTAAAGTAGGACTGCGCCGATGCTGAAGGCGGGATGAAAGGCAAGGGCGGAGAACAGGCGGGATAGCCCGGCTACCCCGCCCGCCCGGCTACCAGACGTGGTACGGGTCGTTGCCGTACGCCTTCTCGAGCAGCTCGCGTGCTGTCTTCGAGGGGTCGGAAACGCATTCCCATTTGTCCTTCTCGATGACCATGGTGTCTTTCGCGGCGGTGTCGTACGCCTTCCATGCAACGCCGTCCACGGACGGGTCGCCCGTCTTGGCGAAATTCACCCACGACTCCTGCACCTTCGCGGCCAGTGCAGGGTCGACAACCCCTGCATATATGTCGTCCTCGAGATTGTTGAACACATACGCCAGCTCGACGGCATGGACGGCGCTCTTGTACATGTTGTCGCGGGTCGAGGGGGCTTTCCACAAATACGCGCGCGTATCCCCGCCGGCATCCGCGAACCTGCCCGCGAAGTCCAGGATTTCGTACCTCCACAGCTCCGAGATAACCGCCGACTTGGCAAGCGCCGCCTTCACCTTCTCGTCGCCCGCGTATTCTGCGGGCACGATGCTCTCTTCGTATTTCAGCAGCTCATCCAGGGTGGCCTTGCCCTCCTCGTTCGTTGCCGCGCGGGCCTCGTCGATGGTTTCGTCCATGCTTTTCGTCCAGGAGTCGAGCCGCTCTTCTTCGGTATCGCCCGGGGAATCTTCCTTGAAGTAGTTCCATTCGTCCTGGTTGCTGCCTATTATCAGCTGCACGCCGCTCTTCGCGGCGTCTTCGAATGCCTTGTTCACATCTTCGGGGATGATGTCCCCGTCAACGACGGCGTAGCAGGCCGCATCGGCAAGCCCTTTCTCCAGGTCCAGCTTTATCCACTCTTCGCCCGAGATGGCCTTAAGGTCGTCCATGTTCTTCGCGCCGGCCGCCTGCATGATGAAGTTGGCGTATTCCTGCGCCGTCTCCCTGCCCCGGAAAGCAATTTGTCCGCTCTGCGCGATGGCCCGCTTGAACAGGCCTCGCGCCTTCGGCGAAATTACCAGGCTCGTCGTCGACCAGGCTCCCGCAGACTCGCCGAATATGGTAACGTTACCGGGGTCCCCGCCGAATGCGGCGATGTTGTTCTGCACCCACTGCAAGGCCGCGATATGGTCACGCAATGCCAGGTTTATGTCCGTGTAATCCTGGCCACCCTCTATCTTGGAAAAATCCGGCCACGCCATGAGGCCGAGACGGTAGTTGCACGTTACCAGGATAACGTCGTCGTGCGCCTTCACGAAGTTCTGCCCGTCGTACATGGGGTCCGTCGTCCCGCCCCATCCGTAGGCGCCCCCGTGGAAGAAGACCATGACGGGCTTCGGCTCTGCAGAACCGATGGCCCCATCGTCCGCCCAGATGTTCAGCGTCAGGCAGTCCTCGCTTTTGGGGGAATACGACGCCGGCTCGCTTGGCCATTCGAACTGCAGCGCAACGTTGCCGAACTCGTAGCATTCCACTTCTGCGGTGCTCGGCTCGGGGGCCTGCGGCGCCTTCCAGCGAAGCTCGCCTACCGGCGGTTTCGCGAAGGGAATGCCCTTGAAGGATGCAACGCCATCTGCGGAGCGCCCCAGCATCACGCCGTTTTCGCACGCCACCTTCACCGGGTCCGCCACCTTCGCGCTTTCCTGCGAGGCGCTCGAAGGCTGCGAGGCGTCTGCCGACGATGGGCTGCCCGAAGACGGCGAAGCGCTCGTAGATGTCGGGTTGCCCGAGGACGGCGAAGCGCCGCAAGCCGAAAGGCAGAACAAGCCCGCCGAGAGCACTGCGACAAGAACAAGCCGGCCAAAGTTCCTTTTCATGGTAATCCCTCCTTCTTGGATACTCGCGCATTTCCGTGCTTATCGAATGTATCACATCGCGGAAAGACTGAATACCGGTGCCAGGTACCCGTATTCATTCGTATTCCGTAAAAGACGTGAGTGACAGCGGTGCATAGGAATGTATCGCGGGGACAGGCAACGGGGACGTCGCCCGTCGTCGCCCGTCGTCGCTTGTTGTCTTGCGGTAGACGCCAATAGGCGGCAGGCTACGTCCCCGTTGTCTTGTATAATGCCCGAATATAGCGTGAAAAGGTGCATCCGCTTGGGGTAAAAAAGCCCCCGATGGGAAGGCGACATGACGGATAGAACAAATAGAAGGCCGCTGTTCTTGCTGCTAGCGGCGATGGCGCTCGCGTTTGCGTTCGTCCCCGCGCTCGCGTATGCGGACGGCGGGGCGGAACCTGCGATTCAGAAGCTCGACGAGCTGGCCGGCAAGCGTTTCGCCTATGTGAACGGAAGCGTTTACAACCTAAACGTCCAAAGTCGTCTGGAAGGAACCTCCGAGGAATTCTATCCCTCGCTGTCGGAATGCGTGGCGGCCGTGGAGGCGGGCAAGGCCGATGCGGCGGTGCAGCTGTCATATTGCTGCCAGCTCGCCGTAAACCGCAGGCCGGGCACGGTGGCGCTCTTGCCCGAACCGGTCGCGGATGTCTCCGAGGCCTTCTTCTTCCCGCACGGATCCAAGCTCACCGCGCAGTTCAACGAGATAATCAACCGTTTCTCGCAAGACGGGACGCTGGCGAAACTCGAGGAGAAATGGGTTGCCGCCGACGAGTCGGGCAAGACGCTGCCCGAGCAGGATTGGGATGCGCCTAACGGCACCCTGAAGTTCGCGACCTCCGGCGTCATCGAACCCTTCTCGTACGTGGGCGAAGGCGGCGTGCCGAAGGGCTACGACGTCGAGCTGGCCCTGTTCATCGCGCGCGAGCTGGGCTATCATCTGGAAGTTTCCACCATCCCCATGGATTCCATCTTCGCCGCGGTCGACACGGGCAAGGTCGATTTCGGCGGCACGCTCACGAACACGCCCGAACGCTCCGCCGTGTGCGATTTCAGCGAATCGGTAATGCCCACCACCATTTCGGTCATCGTGAAATCAACCGAAGGGTCCGCTTCCGCCGGCTTCATCGACGGCATCGTGAATTCCTTCCGCAAGACCTTCATCGAGGAAAATCGCTGGACGCTCATCCTGTCGGGTTTGGGCGTTACCATACTCATCAGCGTGTGCGCCGGCGCGCTCGGCCTGTTGCTGGGCTACCTGGCCGTCCTTGCGCGGCGAAGCGGGATCCGTTGGGTCGGCAAGCTGGTGGACGGCTACCAAACGCTTATGGGGGGCATTCCCATCGTGGTCATCCTCATGGTGCTGTACTACGTGGTGTTCGGCTCCATGGATGTTGCGGGCGAGCTGGTGGCGATCATAGCGTTCACGTTGTCCTTCGGCGCCACGGCGGGCTCCACCATGTGGACCGCGGTGGACGGCATCGACTCCATTCAGGAAGAGACGGGGCTGGCCTTGGGCTATACGCCCTGGCAGGTGTTCTCGAAGATCATCTTCCCGCAAGCGCGCCAACAGTTCGCGCCGCAGCTTATGGGCCAGTTCGTCAGCCTGGTCAAGGAAACGGCCGTCGTCGGCTACATCGCCGTGCAGGACCTTACGCGCGCGAGCGACCTCATCAGGGCCCGCACGATGGACGCGTTCTTCCCGCTCGTCTCCACGGCCATCATCTACTTCCTATTCTGCCTCCTGCTGGCCTGGGTGCTGCGCAGAATTGCAGCCAAACTGGATGTTAACAACCGCCCACGCGAGATACAGGGGGTCGAACCGAGATGAGCCTCATAGAAGTAAAGCATCTTCGCAAGGAATATGCCGACGTCGTTCCCCTGAAGGACATGAACGCCACCGTCGAAGAGGGCGAGATAGTCTCCATCATAGGCCCTTCGGGAACGGGCAAGTCCACGTTCATCCGCTGTCTCAACCGCCTGGAGACGCCCACTTCGGGAGAAATCCTGGTAGACGGCGTCGACATGTGCGCACCCGATGTGGACCTTCCGAAAATGCGCCAGAAAATGGGCATGGTGTTCCAGAACTACGCCCTGTTCAACCACAAGCTGGTCGTGGAGAACCTTATGATGGCTCCCATGGATTTGCTGGGCATGTCCAAGCAAGATGCCTACGACCAGGCGCTGGACCTGCTGAAGACGGTAGGGCTGAAGGAAAAGGCGCTCAGCTGGCCTCACGAGCTTTCCGGCGGACAGCGCCAGCGCGTGGCCATCGCACGCGGGCTGGCGATGAACCCCCAAATCCTGCTGTTCGACGAGCCCACGAGCGCCTTGGACCCGCAGATGGTCTCAGAGGTGCTCTCCGTCATCACCGACCTGGCCGAACGCGGGCTTACCATGCTCGTGGTCACGCACGAGATGCGCTTCGCCCGCGACGCGAGCACGCGCGTCTTCTACATGGACCAGGGCGAGCTGTGGGAATCGGGGACGCCCAAGCAGATATTCGAGAACCCGCAGCGCCGCGAGACGCGCGATTTCATCTTCCGCGTGCGCAGCTGGAATTGGGAGATCCGCAGCGTCGATTTCGACTATCCCGCCATGTTCTCGTCGTTCGAGACGTTCTGCGCGCGCCAGTTCCTTGGCAAGCGCATCTCGCTTGCGTGCCAACTTGTAATCGAGGAAGTCGTTACACGCTTCCTGATTCCCGCGGCGCAAGCGCACGGCATCGCCGACCCGCACATCGGCTGCGAGCTGTCGGTGGGCGAGGGCGGAGAGAAAGCGCAGTTCGTTGCCGATTACCGCACGCTTGTCGCCTCCGGTGTCGGCGACGACGAGATCGCGGCCGCCTTCGATGACGTGTCGGAGCTGATTCTGGGCAACATGGTTTCCGAAACCTCCATGGACGGACCGGGGATGCTTCGCATGACCATCGAATGACGAACGGTGACAGGACGCGCTGGCCGGTGCGGCCCTCTGCGGCAAGAACCGCTCCGTCCTCGTCCTCGCCGACGATGTCAACGACTCCCAGGCCGAGGCCTTCGTCAAGGCCAGCAGGGCCAAGATAGGCATGGGATACGTCTTCGGCGGCCCGAAGGCCGTGCCGCAGGCGGTCATGGACAAGCTGGTCAAGGCCAGCGGCGGCGCGGAGGTGAAGTCCTCCGCCAAGGCCGCCGCCTCGACCTCCCCCACCTACCGCATCTGACGAAAGGCCCGGCCTTTTGCCGCATCCGCGAGAAGGCCCCGAGCAGGGGCCCTCTCTCCGCAGGGACCGCCCCGGCCCCTCTGCCGACAAACCCGTTCCCCGTCGCGCCGGATGGCGTGCGACAACCCCAAGGCCCTGCGGCAAAGAGGCTGTCGCACGCGGGAAGACCCGCCACGAGCCCCTCGCACGCGGGAAGACCCGCCACGAGCCCCTCGCGCCCAAGCCTCTTGCAAGAAAAAATGCTCTTTTGGCAGAGATTGCGAATATGTTGAGGCGCATTCATCAAAAGTGACCATTTATCATCTAGAAGCTCAACATATTCTTTATCTGTGCCAAACCGCCGTCCATCGCGAAAAAAAACCTCAACATATTGCCGTTCTCAGCCAGATTTCGAAAAAAATCGAGCAAACAGCAGGTTTGGCTGCGGGTCTTCGTCACGCAGGTAAGAGCCAGGGGGTTCCATTCTGGAACCTCCCTTGCACTTCGCCGTTCGGGCGCGTATAAATAGCTTGGCGGACAAGACACACACTGTGCGCAGCGTGCGTCCACACCGTCTGAAACCTGTCAGAACGGCTCTGTCTTTAACGTAAGTGCATACCTGTTGACGTATAGGAGTGAAAGGGGTTCGCCATGAGCGCGAAGTCTGTTTCCACCAAGGCCATCTCTGTCATAGTGGCAATTGTAGCGGTGCTTGTTGCGTCGTCGTTGTGGGTGGCGCCGCAGGCGCACGCCGCAACAGACGTGTACACCAACCTTATCCCGAGGGAAGGCGACGACCTGGGGAGCAAGCAGGTAACCTTCAACGGCCACAAGTGGCACATCATAGAAGATCACTCTACAAGCGCCAAGGAAGGCTCCGTGACGCTGCTTGCAGCCGATACGAGTTTCGGCAGGAGGAGGTGGGGTGATGAAGGGGCGACCGACTACAACACGTCGTGGGCGAAGGCGTATCTCCAAGGCCTTGTCGATTCGGGTGAGTTCAAAAACGTCGCTTATGCTCTTAAGGATACCGACTACGGCAAACTGTATCTATTAAGCATCGATGAGGCTAACGCGGTTCCAAAAAGTATACGCGCGTTATACTTCAGAACATCATGGGTGAATATCGGTTACTACGTTTATGGTCCGTGGTGGCTCCGCTCGCCCGGCACGGATGGCAAAACGGTGTCTTTCGTAGGCGGCTCTTATGGCGAAGTCAACAGACTAACGACAGGTGATTATCCTGGCCTCGATGCACTGTATGAATTTGGCATCCGCCCCGCATTGCAGCTGGATCTTAAATGCGTCGTCTTCGACCCCAGAACGAATACGTTTGGGCTCAAGCAGTACCCGAATATCTTCCCGACGAACAACGATAGGGCAGAACAGCTGCCCGACAAGCAGGTGAACTTCAACGGGCGCAAGTGGTATGTCATCGACGACAACCTCACAAGCCCTACGGAGGGAACCGTCACGTTGCTGTCGGCGGATACGAGTTTCGGTGTATCGAAATTCAGCGATTCGAGCAACGATTATGCAAGTTCTGACATAAAAACATATCTTGACGGTCTGCTCACCCAGCATGATGAGTTCCAGAACGTCGCATCGGTTATGAAAGATACGCCCAACGGCAAGTTGTATCTTTTGAGTAATGATGAACTCCAGAATGTCCCGACGAGTGTCATGAAAGCAGACTTCACAGGTGGAAATTGCTCGAAGGGGGAGTGGTGGCTGCGCACGGGTGCGTCTAGTGGCCAAGCAATATATGCATGGGGCACCATCGACGGGGTCAATTCCGTTGGCTCTATGGAATCGGGCTCTGTTACGAACTCGTATGGCATCCGCCCCGCCGTGCAGTTGGACATGTCGGCGGTGACGTATGTGGCCGATACGAAAACCTTTGCTCCCAATACGTACAAGAACCTTATCCCCGCAGATGACGACGGTATAGATGTACGCGACCAAATAGTTAACTTCAACGGGCGCAAGTGGGTCATCATAAAGGACGAATCCTCAGACCCAGAGAAAAAGAGCGTGACGCTCTTTTCTGCGGACAACAGCTTTGGCGAACGCCGCTACGATGACGCAAGTGCCGACTACGCTTCCTCGGAGATCAAGGCATATTTCGACGAAGTCACTAAGACGGGCGAGTTCAAGGATGTCGCTTTTGCACTCAAGGATACCGAATACGGCAAGCTGTACCTTCTGAGTAAGGACGATTGCGTCGTACCAGGCAGCAGTCCATGGAGGTATATCATGCCAGATGAAGTGGGCAAACTGGGATTTGGGGAGTGGTGGACACGCACAGGAAGCGACTTTAACCGTATGTACTTCGGTTATATCAATGGTGTAGGGAATTGGTATATTACGGATGGTAAACTCGTATCTGCCAATTGCGGTGTCCGTCCCGCACTGCAGTTGGACCTGACGGCTGTCAATTACGATCCCGAAACAAAGACGTTTACCGCGCACAAACACGATCTGGCCTATTCTGCCAGCGGCAACACCATCACGGCAACGTGCAAGAACGCTGACCACAAGTGCAAGCTGCCGAACTGCACGACCACGCTGACCATCGACGCTCCGACGTTAACTACCTACGGGCAGACCGGCGAGGGCATAAGCGCGGATGCGGTCATCACCGACGAGGGCAACATCCGAGGTAATGCGACGGTAGACTATTACAAGGTGCTCAACTACGACGAGGGGCAATTGAGCAGCAAGCTGCCTGCCGCGCCTACCGCCGCGGGTATGTACCTGGCCGCGATCAGCATCATTCCAAACGACGAAACTTCCACTGCCTACGTGGTGTACACCATCGAAAAGGCGGACAATCCCACGAGCGTCGAAAGCACGGTGCGTGTCACCAAGGGCGGCAAGACCGTCGACCTGGCTGACAACGTTTCGCTGGGCGGCGCGACCGGCGCCGTGAGCTATGCAATCGATGGCGAGAGCCTCGGCTGCACGATCAGCGACGAAGGTGTGCTGACCACTGGCAACACCGAGGGTACCGTGACGGTCACCGTCACGGTTGCGGAAGACGACAACTATAAGGCGCTGGAGGGCGCCACCATCACGGTGAACGTGGCAGATAGGGACAAGCAGACCATCGAGGCTGCCGATGTGGAGGTTGCCTATGGCGATACCGACAAGGCTGCAACCGCTAAAGTAACTTCTCCTGCAGAGGGTAGCGGCGCAATCAGCTACGCTGTGAAGGCTGGCAGCGAGGACTATATAGCTGTGGACGCCACTACCGGTGCGCTCACGGTCAAGAAGGTCCCCGCAGACGGTAAGGCCTACATTGTCGTGACGGCAGCGGAGACCGACACGAGCGAAGCGGCGACCCAAGAAGTTACCGTGACCATTGTCAAGGCCAGTGCCGTGCTCCCTGTGGTGCGAGCCAACAGCTGGACTGCCGACCGTACTGCTCGTCCACTCGTAACCGCAGATGGTCTGGAAGCGGCGAGCGGCACGACGCGCTTTGCGCTTGGCGGGAATGCGAACAACGCACCTGCAGATTCCGCCTACAGCGAGAGCATCCCAACAACAACCGACTTCGGCACCTACTACGTTTGGTACAAGGTGGAGGGTGACGAAAACTATAACGATTCCGCTCCTGCCTGCGTGACGGTAAACGTGGCGGCGCCTGCAAGCACGGGCGTGGACGGCCTGACGTATACCATATCGAACACGGATGAATGGAACGAGTTCGCCTGGAAGGTGAGCAATGGCACCACGTTCAGCGGCATGGTGGTCCAGCTGACAGACGACATTACCGTGTCGACGATGGCGGGAAGGAGCGACCACAGGTTCCAGGGCATCTTTGACGGCGGCGGCCACACGCTCACCTTCAACTGCAGCACGAGCGACGAGTATGCCGCGCCGTTCCGCTTCATCGAGGGTGCGAAGTTCCGCGATCTCAAGGTAGACGGGACCATCGAGACGTCGAAGAAGTACGCGGCGGGCTTTGTAGGACATACTCAGGGAATCTCAAGTTTCACCTCATGCCACAGCAACATCACCATCAAGAGCTCCGTTATCGGCGACGGAACGCACGGCGGCTTTGTGGCCCAGACGTACGATTGGGGTGCGAAAACGCAGTTCGCCGACTGCCTGTTCGACGGAAGGATCGAGGGCGAGCAAACTACCAATTGCGGTGGCTTCGTGGGTTGGAACGGTGCTCAAAACTTTATCAATAATGGCAGCCACGTTACCTGCACCAATTGCCTTAATGCCGGAACGTTTAATACCGCCACGGATGGCTGCGCAACATTCTCGCGTCGGGGTAACCAAACGCAATGCTATACAAACAACAGCTACTACCACACCGCCTACGGCACGGCCCAAGGCACGCAGACCGGCGAGACAGGAGAGGCGCTAAAGAACCTGCTCGGCGATGGCTGGATGGTCAGCACCGTGGAGGGCGAGGACGTTATCCCGGTGCGCAGGTCTTCGACTCAGCTTACTGGTGATGGTGTAAACGAGCCCTATGTGATATCGAGCGTGGAGGAATGGGATACGTTTGCGCAGTTTGTGGATGACGGTATCTCTTTCGATGGGAAGGTAATTCGTCTGGACGCCGACATCGCCGTAACAAGAATGGTGGGAGCGAATGGCAACAGCTTCAAGGGCATCTTCAACGGCAACGGCCACACACTTACCTTTAACCGCGTGGCCACCGAAGCATATGTCGCGCCGTTCCGTCATGTTGAGGGTGCGAAGATTATCAACCTCACGGTTGCTGGCACCATACAGACCTCGGCTCAGTTTGCAGGCGGCATCGTGGCGCGCTCACACGGGAGTTCATCGTTTATCTCGTGTCGCAGCAAGGTGACAATCCAGAGCACTGCCAGCGGGGACGGCACCCATGGCGGCCTGGTCGCGCAAGCGGACACTGAAGGATGCCACACGGTGTTCGTCGACTGCCTGTTCGACGGCAGCATCACAGGCGAGACGACCGCCAACTGCGGCGGTCTGCTGGGCTGGCCTGGGGTAAGGACAGCCTCGTTTACGAACTGCTTGAACGCGGGTACGTTCGATACGGCCAAGGATGGAAGCGGCGCCTTCAGCGGATGCGGGACCTTCTCGCGCGTGCATGATGCCAACAACATCGCAATCGAAAACTGCTACTACCGCACGGCCTACGGCACCGAGCAGGGCACGCAGACCAACGAGACGGGCGAAGTGCTGAAGAACCTGCTCGGCGAAGGCTGGACCGTGGACGCGGACGGCAAGGCGGGTGTTGTGCCTGGCGCATCGGATGCGGTCGAGCTTGCCATTGACGACTATGAGACCGTGAAGTTCTCAGGGATCGAATGGATTATTCTGGCTCCAACTCGCACGAATGGCTACCTAACGCAGGAGGCGTTTGCAGCTGGCGGGAAGACCGCTCCAGGCATGCTCCTTCTTGCCAAGGGCAGCCAGGGAACCACAACGTACTACGACAGCGCGAGCTGGTGTTCGAACTTTTATACAACCAAGATAAACGACAACGCTAAAACCGCAGTCTTGGGCGTTGTAGCAAGCGATGGCATCGACGGCACGGGCAGCAGCGCAACCGATAAGGTATTCCTGCTTTCGCAGGCAGAATATGCCAAGTACAACCAGTCGAGCACCGCAAGCAAGATGATCCCGACGATCTCGAACCCCGACCAATGGTGGCTCCGTCCAGGGAATGAACGCGTTGGCGGAAACGGGGGCATAATAACCGAGAGCATCGCCACTATGAGTTTTGGTGCAAGGCCGGCTGTCAACCTGAAGCTCGACCATGTAATTGTGTTCGACAACACCAGCCCCAAGACCATCAAGAGCTTCGAAGAGGCAGTGGCCGATGACAAGGCCGACCTCCAGAAGACTATTGATTCAGCCGAGGCCACCCGCGACTACGTCGCCGAGGGCTACACGAATGAAAGCAAGCAGGCGGTGACCGAGGCGGTGGCCGCAGGCAACGAATGCATCGCCGAAGACCACCAGCTGCAAACCCTCGCCGAGACCAAGGCCGTTCTTGCGGAGATCGCGGCGAAGAAGGCGGCCATTCAGGCAGCTGAATCCGATTTGACCGTCGCCGCCTACGATGTCCCCGAGACCGGCTTCACGATCCGCACAGGCGACGAGATCCGCGCCGTGGGCGTGGACCTGTCGGCATCCGCTGCCGCGGGCAAGGCCTACGGCGGCAACCCGATGTTCCGCGTGCTCAAGGTGGAGGACGGCAGGATGCTGCTCGCGTCCGAGTACCTGTGGTCGGGCGGCAAGGGATCGGACTCCGTCGGCAGGGTCAGCTTCGGCGGTGCGGGCAACGCGTGGCAAGGCAGCGCCGCGCAGGGTTGGGCTGCCGCGTTCGGCGAAGACATCCTGGGCCAGGTACCGGGGCTTGTGCTGAACAACGTTCCCGGCAACGTGTCGGACAAAGCGTACTCCGTGCCCGATGGCCAGGCGTCCGGTGGCGCGTTCTCAACCGCCGAGAGCAGCAACATCCTCACCGAGCAGGATGCGGTCTTCTTCCTTTCCGGCGAGGAGGCCCTCGAGTTCATGAAGCAGAAGACCGAGCGGTTCGCGAAACTCTATGGCGAAGGCGGTGTGGACGAAGCCTCCTACTGGTGGCTGCGCTCGGCCATCCAAGGCAGCGAGGCGGCCGGATACGTGACCGCCGACGGCTCCGCGGGCAAGAGGACCCCGAGCCAGGGCGCCTACCTGCGCCCGGCCTTCTGGGCCACCATGCCGGACGTCACCTCGGTGGCGACGATCAACAGGTCCGTAGAGAGCATGGAAGGCACGACCAGGGTGGTCTACACCCTTAAGGCCATTCCCAAGGAAGACCCCGTCGCGACGCCGCCCGCCGGCCTGAAGGCGACCTACGGCCAGACGCTCGCCGACGTGAGGCTTTCCAACCCGGAGGGTAACACGCCGGGAACCTGGACGTGGGCGGACGACGGCGCCACGAGCGTCGGCGCCGCCGGGGAGCATACCTTCAAGGCGAACTTCACGCCCGATGATACCGGCAAGTACAACCCCGTGACCGGCGTCGACGTTGCTGTGACGGTGGCCAAGGCCGAAGTGGCCGCGCCCGAGATCGCCAGCAAGACCTACACCGGCGAGGCGCTGACCGCCGACGTGCCCGACAGCGCGTCCTACCGCGTGGCGCTGAACAAGGGCGGCACGGACGTGGGCGGCTACGACGTCGTGCTGATACTCACCGACTTCGCCAACTGCAAGTGGGCGGACAGCGACGACATGTTCAAGGTGCTGGAATTCCAGATTGCCAAGGCGCAGCTGAAGGACGTCTCGGTGGGCGACGTCGAGCTCACCTACACCGGCCAGGCGCAGACGCCGCAGCCCGCCGCGTCGGCCACGGCGGCGGGGGGCCAGGAGGTGGCCTTCGCCTACAGCAGGACCGAGGACGGCGAGTACGGCGCTATGCCCGCCTTCACCGACGTCGCCGACGGCGGCACGGTCTACTTCAGGGCCAGCGCCCCCAACCACGAGGACGTCGCCGGCAGCTTCGCGGTCACGGTGGGCAAGGCTGCGAACAAGGTCGGCGTGAGCATCGAGGGCTGGGCGGCAGGCGAGGAGCCGAACGCCCCGGCCGTCACGGCGGACTTCGGCGCGGACACGGCGACGTTCCAGTACAAGCCCAAGGGCGCCGACGACAGTGCCTACTCGCAGGACGTCCCGACCGACCCCGGCGAATACACGGTGCGCGCCACCGTCGCGGGCACGGACGACTACGAGGCCGGCAGCGCCACCGCCGACTTCACGGTCGGCGCCTTCAAGTGGGCCGAGTTCACCTACTCGCTGTCGCTGCAGGACAGCATCGACATCAACTTCTACATGAGGGACCTCAAGGACGACCCGAGCACCTACGAGGTCGCCTACGGCACGGGCGACGAGGGCTCCGAGGGCTGGACGGTCGTCGAGCCCGCGAGCAAGCGCAGCAACCGCTACGTCATCGCCAGCCGCGCCGCCAAGGAGATAGGCGACGAGGTCCGCGTCGTCGTCAAGCACAACAGCGAGGTGATCAAGGACGACACGTACTCGGTCAAGAGCTACTGCGACGCGGTCATCAAGGCGGAGGCGGGCACGTACAGCGCCGAGCATGTGGACCTCTGCAAGGCCACCCTCGATTACGGCCGCTACGCCCAGGAGGCCTTCAAGTACAACACGGACAAGCTCGTAAACGGCGGCCACGACTACTTCGAGAACGCCAGGATAGAAGTCCCGGGCTATGGCGCGGAAAAGGTCGACAGGAGCGAGGCCGTCGACGGCGTCACCCTGTCTCTGGTGACCACCGCAAAGACCCAGCTCGTCACCCGCTTCAAGTGTCCCGAGGCCACGAGCGCCGAGGGCTACAGCGCCACGGTCGACGGCCAGCCGGCCGCCATCGCCTCCTTCGAGAACGGCAAGATGAAGGTGGTCGTCGCGGGCATCGCCGCCAAGGACCTCGACGAGCCGAGGACCATCGCGCTCACCGACCCCAACAAGGGCACCTACACCTTCACGGTCTCGCCCGTCGACTACATGGGCCTGGCCGTCTCCAAGGAATCGCAGGTGGACCTCAACCGCGCCTTCTACAACTACCACCTGAAGGCCAGGGCCTACGCGGAGGGTGCCGCCCAGGGCGGCGCCCCCGCCGCCGACTTCACCGCCGCCTCATCCAACCTGGGGTAACGGGGGGCAAGGCCTCGAGCGCGTTTCGGACGGGGGAAGAAGCGAGGGGTTTCGCGGGCCCGTGGCCCTGGCGGAGCCATGACTTGTAACGCATGAATCGTTACTTTTCACGGCCCGGCCAGAGGCGGGGACGGGGAGAGG
>DMNP01000188.1:0-27746 GCA_003452695.1 Eggerthellaceae bacterium | reverse complement strand
TCTGCAGGCACAAATCCTGATAAATGCTAAGAATACCTGAATACCGGTGCCAGGCACCCGTATTCATTCGGCCGGCGTCATCCACCCGCAAGGCCGCCCTCGTGCTCGGCGAGGCGCGGGTTGCGGGTGGATCGGGCCACCAGATCGCGGTTTCCCGGGGTTTCGGCACGCGAGGCCGAATGAATACGGGTGCCTGGCACCGGTATTCATTCATAACCCCAAGATGCCGCTCGCGAACCTGGACTTATGCATAGGATGGGGATTCAAATTACTGAATTCGGATTGATGCTGACGAAAAGTGCGGGCACTAATCTCACGGGCTTCCGCTTGTTTAGGCGCATGGAGGGCAGTACGGTCTGGCACCCGCCCTGTGTCAGCCTTCCTTGGGCGCGGCTTCGTCCAATGGCCCCGTAACCTTTGCGAGCTCCTTGGACTGTTTGCCCGAAAGGTGCTCGATTTCAATTTCTATCATGTGAAGGAACCTCATGCTGCGCGCCACTTCGGCATCCAGCGCAGCATCTTGCCCGGGGTTGTATTTGTCGCCCAGACGGCGCAGCGGGGCTAGCTTCTGATCTTCGTCTTCCAGGATGCGCGCGCGGCCGAATGCCATCACGCTGCGGAAGTTGGTGGAGTATTCCTCGGGCACCACGTCGTCGGCGTCGATAACGCAAAACGACACCTTGTCGTTGGCACGGATGGCGTCTATCTTGTGGCCCGTCTTCGCGCTATGAAGGTATATCTTGCCGTCGTAGTACACGTAGTTTATGGGCACGGTGTAGGGGTAGCCCTCGTCGCCGATTACCGCGAGCACGCCGGTCTTGCCGCGCTCGAGCACCGCGATGGATTCCTCTTCCGAAAGCTGTTGCTTGTGGCGTCGCATCGTCCTGAACATAGCGTCTCCTTCATCCTTCGACATTGGCAGCTATGGTAACAGAACCCCCTGAATTGAGCTATATCGCAAGCAGGTAAATAAAAATATAAAAATGGTAAATAATACAAGAAATACCAGAAAACATGGGTATATGAACTATTGGCGGGACATGATCGACGAACGTGTGGGCAGAAGAGCAGCGCAGGGCATTCAGCATGAATTCGCTGGCACGACAGGGGTGCTCGCGATAGTGCTAAGGAAGGGGTTGCTGGAACGGCCCTATATCGAAGAATGCGTTCGCGTGCTGCGGGGGAGCGGCAGACGCATAGGCGCGGAATTGCCGGGAAGGCTGGCGTCAGCGGATTGGGAGCGCGCGCGAGCAAAGCGCCCCGGCAAGAAGAAGGCCCCGTCTCCAGGGACTCCTTCTGCCGGGGGTCTAGCCGCTGCGATCATTGCGGGGAAAATGGTAAGCAAAACCTGTAATCCCAGAGGCTGTCAGAGCAGCCATGCGGGAGGCGCCGGAGTGGGTTTGCGCCCGCCGCCGCACCCGCAAGTCGGCTGACTCCGCAGGACGCCCCACGCCAGTTCCCGCGCCCCCGACGGCGGCCCAAAAGCCGAAACCGGGCGTCGGGAGGTGCCTAAAACCGCAGGCAGGACGCCCTCCGCGTACGCCATGCCCGCTTTCGTGACAGCTTCGGAAACAATCGCTCCGAGCACTGAAACAAAAGCGCGCGAAATGGTACAATGAACCGATTGTAATGCTTGGGGTACTGTGCGCCTTTTTCGCGCAGAACACCTCAAGCGGGCGAAAACCGCCAGCACCACGAGCGCCGTCGGCGCCGAAGTGCCCGGGGAAGAAGGAGACAGTGAATACCGAAAGCAAGAAAGCGCGAAAGCGAGTGGCTTTCGGAGCTTCGAGACGAGGCCATGTTCAAGAGCGTATTAGTGAATGGCATGACCGTGGAATGGACCGGAGGGCAGGATATCTGCCCTGACGAGTTGTATTACGGATGCGTGCAAGAAGGCTCGGGCGCAGACAGGAGTCGCGAAGTCGCTCAGCAGCACCAATAACCACCAAAGTGCCCAGGGAAGAAGGAGACACCATGAGCACTGAAAATGAGAAAACATTAACAGAGGAAACGGGGGCGCAGGTAGCGCTCGCAGGCGAGGGCGTTGCAAGCGCCGTTGCTACCCCGGCCGCGCAGGACGCGGTGACAGACGCCCGGGCGGAAGGGTCCGCTGCGGCACAGGCCGCCGCGCCCGCCAAGAAGAAGGGGTTCTTCGCGCGCCTGTTCGGATGGGCGCGCGAGGAGGGCGAGGGCCGAGCCACCCGTGAAGATGCGACATATCGTGCTGAGGAAGGCGTTGCCGATGGCAGCGCTATCGGTGGTTGTGGGGAGAAGACAATGGGGACGGAGGATGTCGTCTCTGAATACGACAAGACGATGGCAGCCGAATCCAACGGGCGCGCCCCCATGGGTTCATTCGAGTGCGAAGAGCGCAAGTGCGGTAGTTCCGCGCAGTTCGCCAGCGGCGGAAAGCCCGAGTCCGCGGAGGGCCGAGCCACCGATGTCGTAGCAACATATCATGCTGAAAAGGGCGTTGCCTCTGGCAGCGCTCATGCCATTTCTGGGCAAGATGTCGCCCCGAGCGAGCGCGAGCGCACCCCCCATGTCATCCTGAGCGGAGCGCGCAGCGCGAAGTCGAAGGATCTCCCCACCAACCTCAACCGTGCGCGCGTGGCCGCCGCCGCTGCCTCCCATGTCTCCGGGAACACGCAGGGTGCAGCCGCTGCAGCCGCCAAGCCGGTGGTCTCCAAGCGCAGCATACTTGCAGCCGCGATGTCACTTATGATGGCGGTCGTGCTCGTAATGGGCACGATGACTCTGGCCTATGCTATTTCCGGCACCTCGCACGGCGATTACAACACTTTTGCAGAGGGCCTTCCCATCACCGAGGTCCATATCGACCCCAAAAAAGTGACGTCGAGCAATGTTCATATGAACATCACGAATTCTGCTTTCTCCACATCAGGTGGATTTCTCATCCCCACCCCCCAGATGATGGCCGAAACCGTCCACACCTATGAGGACGTGGTGACCTTTACCTATCCGGACGCGGCCGTTCTGCCGGATCGCACTCGTCGCGATGTGGTCATCACGGTAAAAAAGATCGAGATTCATACCGGCAAAAGCCGTAGAAATGGAGAAACGAACTACACGACTCTCAAGGGAAACCCGACAACCATCTCTACGGATGGTCTTGCAATACGAGCGTCCGTAGTCAACATGAACGCCAATAGCGGCGGCACCGACTGGCGCTACGGCTTGAACATGGACATCAATGTATCCGTCCCGGGGGTGCCAGGAGATATCATCTTCGGCGTCCAGGGCATGACGAACACCCGCGGAAATACAGCGGCCTTCAGGGAAATTCCGAATTCCACAGAGTACGACTACTTCTCGGAGGCAACCTTCATTGCAGATGGCGCAACCGCCTTGACTGATGGCACGGTGGCGCCGGTCTATGTTCCGCTTACAGATTATGCCGCCAATCTTGTTTCCCATGGCTCCGACCTTGCCGTCGTCGGCAATGGAACGGTCAAGGGCGAAAATCAGACAGGCAAGGGAGATGGCAAGACCTGGGACAGAAGCTTCCTGACCGGCTTCATCACCGAGTCGAAAGCCAATGATGGCATGAACATCTCGAGCCGTCTCGGAGGCGGACGAGGCTACGATAATAAAGGCCAAGTAACTTCATACACCATCAACTCCGGTCTCATGCCCGGCGATGCCGCCTATATTCTGGACATCTCGTCCTCGCCTGGCGGTACCGTTTGGATTAGGAAAGACGGCACCGTGGGTGAGGAGCTGGGCCAGGGCCTCTACAGCATTCCGCGAGGCAAGGTCGTCACCGTAAAGCTCAAGCCCGATAACCCCGAGTACTACCCCGAGTTCGTCTATGCCGGCGACTATCAAGAGACCGGTCACACGATGCAGACCGTCCAGCCGGTTCGTGTGGAAGAAGGAGGCGAGGTCTACTACACCTACACCTTTGAGACGAGCCCTGGAGTCGGCATCTTGAAAGACAGCGAACTTTACGTGAAGTGGGCGCCGCTGCCTGCAAAGGTCGAGGCTACGAAGGTTTGGGACGACGAGTCCAACAAATACGAAAACCGTGGCACCATTCAAATGGACCTCGATCCCGCAATTTTGCCGTCACAGGCGATTGATGAGAGCAAAGATAGCGACACTGTGAATTGGGGCGACGGAAGCGTCTACACCACCGCGGATGGCAGCCTCGTTGCCGGGTCATATCAAAGCGCCAGCGGTTACATTGCAAGCAACGACTACTACTACGACAACACCAGCTACACGTGGAAGCCCTACGAGAAGACCTTCGGCGGCAACTGGGAGGCTGGCGTAAAGTGCGACCCCACCGCTGCCTCCGGAGCCAGTCTGCAGGCCGACTTCTTGCCCAAGTACGATGCGGGTGGCAACCGAATCGACTACTCCGGAACAGACGAGTCGAATATGGGCAGCTACACCGTCGAGACCTACTACGATAAAACGCATACGACCATCCACGAAAATTACGTGACAAAGCCAGAAGATCTGAATCTCGATACCGACAACAAGGTCATCAGCGCCAATACTGCCGATTATGCCTACGAGGTTACGAATACCCTCAAGCGCGAGCCGCTCACCATCACCAAGGTGTGGAACGACGCGAATGACAAGGCCAATCGCCCGACGGCTAGTGCGTTCGCCAGCATGATGAGCATTTTCTGGGAAACGGAACTTGTGGCCCAAGCGGACAAGACAAGCGAATTCTCCGCCTCTGTCACCGATAATGGCGACAACACCTATACCGTGCAGTGGAGCAATCTTCCCCAGTACTACCAGCAAAAAGATGTGACCTACCAGGCACAGGAATCCACGGTGCCCACGGGCTACAAGGCCAGCACTACGGATAAGGTAAATGACGGTGCCACCATCACCAACACGTACAAGAAAGATGTCGAGATCACCAAAGCCTGGGACGACAAATCCAACAAGCATGAGAACCGCCCCGATGCCGGTTCCATGGTGGGCTCGTTCAAGCTCTATACCGACGCTCAGGCTACGCTCGAAGTGACCGACGCCCCCGCGCCCACCGTTACGGACAATGGCAACGACACCTACACCGTAAAGTGGACGGGTGTGTCGAAATACGATGCAGGCGGCAACGAGATAACCTACTACGCAAAAGAGACGACCATCCCCACGCACTACCAGATTTCCGGAAGCGCCGTGGCCGTCGAGAAAGACGGCGTCATTACGAATAAGGAAGAGACGCAGTCGCTCACCATCACCAAGACCTGGGCGGCTGACGCGAAGTACTTCGCAGCGCGTACCAGCGGCGAAAACGCCTACGAGCGCCCCTCGATTAGCGTAAAGATTACAGGTGAGGCCAACGGCACCCCTGTGAGCCAGGTCGAGCAAACCGTCACCCTCATTGCAGACGACGTTATCAACAACACCCAGTGGCGCAAGACCTTCGCAGATCTGCCCATCTACTTCAACGGCAACGAGATAACCTACACAATCGAGGAGGTCACGCCGGACGGCTTCACCAAGTCGGACGAATCCCTCGACATGACTACGACGCCGCTTGCCGGTGCCGTGAGCAACACGCCCGAGGAATTTGACAAGCTCGACAAGCTCACCATCAACATCAAGAAGACCGATGCCCTCACCACCACAGGTACGGGCCTTCCCGGTGCCGTGTTCACGGTGACCGACCCCGACGGCAATAAAACCGACACGGCCGCCACGGGTGCCGACGGCATCACCACCTTCGAGTTCGATAAGCCGGGCGCCTGGACCATCACAGAAACGACGGCGCCCACGGGCTACACCGCAAACACCAACACCTTCACTATCAACGTAAACCGCGAGCTCACCTCCATCACGCTCGAAGACGATCCTGATAATGCGGGTTCCAAGGCATGGCAGTGGCTCTACAGCCTGGTCTACGGCGCGGGCCTGCCCCGAGAATTCGACCCGACCACGTCCACCCTCACCGTTTCGGACGAGCCTATTAAGGGCGAGCTTTCTGCTACCAAGACCTGGGACGACAACGACAACCAGGACGGCATGCGCCGTACGGCCACCCTCACGCTGCAGAAGAGCGTGGATGGCGGCGCCTGGACCAACGTGAGCGGACGTCCCACGGGTGACGTGGATACCGGCTACACCGCGGCCAAGACCCTGGTCGAGACCTGGTCCGGCCTGCCCGCCTATGAGGACGGCAAAGTGGTCAAGTACCGCGTAACGGAAAGCGCGGTGCGCGAGTACACCACCACCTACGACGCCGGCGACGATGCCTACGCATCGGAAGGCGCGGGCGTGGATCTGCTGACGGATCCCAGCACCGCGACCACCAAGTCCATCGACGTGAAGAACACGCACGTGCCGCTTACCACCGAGCTCACCATCAACAAGGTGTTCAACGACGCCAAGTATGCAAGCGCCGAAGCGGACCCCAACAACTACGTACGTCCCGACAGCCTGGACTTCACCATTACCGGCGCGACGGTGGATGGCGCTGTGACCCTGCCCACCGGCAAGGACAGCGCCACTATCGAGCCTACGGAAAAGACCGATGCTGCGCAGTGGACGACCACTGTCACGGGCCTGCCCCTCTACGACGGCGGCGAGTACGTGAACTATACGGTGGCCGAGGATACGCCCGCCGACTACGACTCTGTCGTAACACAGCAGCCCAGGCGCGACACCACCACCAACAAGTGGAGCGTGGAGATTACCAACACCCCGAAAGAGGAGAAGGTGCTCACGCCCACCACGCTGACCATCTCCAAGATCGACTCGGTGACCAGGCAGGGACTGCCGGACGGCCAGTTTACCGTGTACGAGGCAAACGGCGTGACACCCGCCACCGCAGGTACGGACGGCGAGGTTGATGCGAACCCCGTAACGACCCTTGCCGGTGGTACCGTAACGGTCGACTTCCAAAAGTCCGGAAGGTACTACGTCGTGGAGACCGGTGCTCCTACCGGTTACGAGGCCGCAGAACATGGCTTCTGGATCGAAGTGAACGAGGACCTGACCGAGATCAAAGCAAGCCCAGACACAGGCAATCCCAGCATTTGGCAGTGGCTCTACGACCTCGTGTTCGGCAATAACGACGTTGCGTCGGAGTTCGACCCCGACACCAGGATCCTTACCGTCGAGAACACACCCGAGATGACCAACTTCAAGGTAAGCAAGGTGTGGATCGACTACGACGAGGACGGAACCTCGTCGGTTAACCGCAGCACGCGCCCCGAAAGCGCCACGCTCGTGGTGACCGCGACTACTGCCGACGGCCCCGCTCCCGTCTTCGAGAACGGCACGAGCAACACCAAGACCATCACGCTCAGGGCTTCCAACGCCGAGACCGGCGATCCCGCCAACAGCCTCAATGTGTGGACCGACACGACCACCTTTGCAAACGTGCCCGCCTACTACAGCGGTAAGCAGATCACCTATACCGTGGACGAGCCCAACGTGCCCGCCAACTACTACAAGAACGTTTTGCCCAACATCATGACGGTGGAGAACACCTACAAGTCCACCACGTTTACGGGTACGAAGGTGTGGGCGGGAGATCCCGCTGGCACCGCCCATGACAACACTACCGAGGTCACCCTCGTGCTGCACCGCGATAAGGGCGAGGACAGCGAAGTGGTTCCCGACGCGCACCTCGACTGGGACGGCAACAGCTTTACCTATGTGGGCCTGCCCAAGTACGCCAATGACGGCACTGAGTATGTCTACTGGGTGACCGAGGAGCCCGTCGCGAATTACGAAACGACCTATTCCGACGCAGCCAACAACCGCGCGCTGAACGGCGGCACCATTACCAACACCCGTACTGCGGGCAATGTAACCATTACCAAGACGTTTGTGGACGAAAACAACGCTGCACTTCCGGCGGACTCGCTGCCGAGCGACTTCACCGTTTATGTCGAGTACACCAAGGCCGACGGCACCGAGGACACCAAGGAGCTGAAGATTGGCGGCACTTCGGGTGCGAGTTATAATGCCAGCACCGGAATCGTCACATGGACGGTCGATGGTGTGTCTTACGGCACCGATGTCCACGTGCACGAGGCTAACTACCGCGACGCGAGTGGCTACGATTTCGACTCTGCTGCCACTACTTGCCCGGTTGTGGACGCGAAGACTCACGATGACGACGCGAACTTCACCATGCCCGAGGCATCGGCGACCGTGACCTTCGACAACAGTTACACGCGCGCGAAGGGCATTCTGGAGCTTACCAAGGTATGGAATGACGCGAGCAACCAGGACGGTACGCGCCCGACGAGCGTAGCCTTCACCGTTACGGCGAGCGCCGAGCCGGTGAAGGACGCAGCCGATAATGGCTGGACCCAGAGCGGAACGACCTGGACCAAGAACGTCACCTTCGGTGGTACGGGCGATACCTGGACCGACGCCACGCTGACCGGCCTGTATGTGAATGACGTCAATGGTATAGAAATCACGTACACGGTAAGCGAGCCCACCGTGCCAAGCAATTACGTGAAGACAACGACCAGCGACGTAACTGCGACGCTTACGGCCGACACGACCACCAAGGCCGACGCCATCACCAACCAGTACACGCCCAAGACCGGCACCATTACGGTGACCAAGACCTGGGATGACGAGAACAACGCGGCCGGCATGCGCGAAAGCGCCATCGTCTATCTGCTGGCAGACGGCAAGATCGTAGGCGAGCAGACCGAGAAGAGCTTTACGGGCGAGACCGGCTCTGGCAACACCGAGACCGTTGAGTGGACTAACCTGCCCGTGTACGCCGATGGCACCGCGATCGAATACTCCGTCAAGGAGAACGTGCCTACGGGCTATGAGGTCACCTACGATCCTACGCCCGCCACGCTTGCCGCTGACGACGAAGGCAACTATGTCGGCGAGCTCGGCGTGACCAACACCTACACGCCCACCTACACGGGCATTACCGTGAACAAGACCTGGGACGATGCGAACAACCAGGACGGCTACCGTCCCACGAGCATCGCCGTTACCGTCGCAGCAGAGTTTGCCAACGGCACAGCGGCAAACGTCTTCGAGGATGGCACCGCCGCTACAACCACGCTTACGCTGAGCCAGACCAACGGCTGGTCGGCTAGCATTGCAGCAACTGACGAGACCCTGCCGCAGTTCAAGGACGGCAAGCAGGTCTACTACTCCGTTACCGGCGAGACCTTTACCGGCGGCAACCAGAACAAGTACGAAGCGGTTATCGAGCGTACGGCAGCCGGCACCTTTGTGATTACCAATACACACGTGCCCGAGACGACGAGTGCGCGTGTAGAGAAGGTTTGGGAAGGTGCCAACTACAACGCCACAGGCCTGCGCCCGAACAACCTCGTTGTCACGCTCTACAAGAGCATCGACAGCGCAGCACCTGTAAAGGCAACCGACGCCAACGGTAACGACATCACCCTTACCCTTTCCGGCTCCGACAGCCAGGGGACTTGGGAGGGCGTGCTCGAAAACCTGCCCACCCATGAAGGCGGCAAGCCTGTGACCTACTCCTTCGTGGAAGAGACGGTTCCGGTGGGCTACCAGAAGAGCTCCGAGACCACGGTTACGGACGAATCCGGACTCTCCACCACCACCATCACCAATACCTTCAACGGCGCGATGGATATCCCGGTTGCTAAGGTCTGGATCGGTAAGCCGGTTGAAGATGTAACTCTTCACTTAGAGCGCGCACTTGTTCCTATGACTGCAACTGCTGATGAAATAGCAGCGATTCCGGATTCCGAATTCCATCCGGTTGGTCTCCGTACTATCATCCCGCGCTCGGACTTTGCTGAGAGTGGCGGCTCTGTTACTTATGGTGGAGATGTCGAAGGTGCTAAGCCCGCCATCGACGGCTTCAATAAGTATCTGCCTAAGTACACGACATACCAGGGCACTATATATAAATGCGTATATAAGCTGGGCGAGGACATAACCTCGGAAGCTTATACGGCAGTCGTTAATAACGAGAGATACTACGACGGCTGCACCACCACACCAACCGTGCAGAACACAACGATTGCGACAGACGAGATCAATCCTGCTGTAGTTAAGCAGCTTATGGACCGCACGTGGCTCGACAGCGACAGCTTTACCATGGTGGCCGAGCGCATTGGCAAGGCCGTCTACGATGATGAGGGCAAACTTGTCACTACCAATGCCAACCCGTTTGTGGGCGTCCAGCTGGATGGCGACAAGGCCAAGGTGCCTATGCCCGGTGAGTCGACCGAGGACAAGGTCAACACTGCCGCCACGAAGAACAGCGACCCGGTGGGCGAGGACGAGCGCCTGGCTAAGTTCGAAAACATCAAGTTCGAGGCAAGCAATCTGGACTACGACCCAACCGAGCGTCACCTCCAGGGCGACTTCTACTACTTCCTGCGCGAAGACGTGCCTGCGGGTGCGGTCAGAGTGAACAAGGAGACCGGCGAGCCCAACGGTGGCGGCACCTACGGCGCTGCCTATCAAGCCGCTATCGATGCGCGTGACCTAAGCACGCTTGAGGGTACCTACTGGAAGGTGACCGACGGCACAACAGCAGACAACGGTATTCTCTACGACGGTACCGTGCATATCGCACACGTCCGCGTGCGCGGAAAAGGCACCGACCACTTCGAGATCCAGACCATCTATGACCAGACTGACCCCACAAAGGCTTCAACCGGCACGCAGTTCACGCCGGTCATCACGAACCACTATGTGGCAAAGACCGAAGTTGAGATCCCGGTATTTAAGACCATAGATGGCCGCGCATGGGAGAGCTCCGATGAGTTCACCTTCAACCTTGCTACGATCAGTGAGGCGCCGATGCCGGATTCCGGCGTAAAAACTGCCCACATCGTAAACGACTCTCCTGTTAAGCAAGGTTCTACGATTACGAAGCAGGGTAAATTCGATAAGATTACCTTTACATTGGATAACCTGGGCCTGACCGAAGAGGACGGCACACGTTACGGCGTATTCTACTACGCTATTACAGAAACACCGGGCTCTATAGACGATCTGGCTTATGACGATAAGGTCGTTTACCTGCGCGTTAAGGTCAAGGACGCAGGAGGCGGAAAGCTCGAACTAGATGAGATCGATTACTTTAGCAGCATGGAACTCCTTTCCCGTTCCACAGGAGGAGACGGTGACCTTAATGAGGATAAGGCAGACTTCCATAACGAGTACAAAGTAGATCTTCCGGTGAAGAAGACCTGGGTCGGCACACCTGTTGCAGATGCAGTTGTGCATTTGGAGCAGAGACCTGTGGATGATTCCAGCGAGTGGACACAGGTAGGCGACTCCATAACATTTGCAATGAGCGAATTCTACAACGTCGATGGAACCAGGAAGAGCTCAGGCGTGACCTACGCCGGAAGCGGAGCAACTGCCACAGCAACAATAGAGAAGATCTTCGAAGACATATCTGCCTTCCAGGATGGCAAGCAGCTCAAGTTCCGCATTGTTGAGGAATCTCCAAGCGGCAATGGCTTCACGGTAACATACAGCCCAGAGGACGGTGTATATGGCGATCTGAGCGCTGCTAACATCACGCCTGTTGTTGTAACAAATAAATACGAAGCAAGCGGCACCGCCAAGGTCAACGTGGTCAAGCAGCTCCTCGGCCGCGATTGGAAGAGCGGCGCCGGTGGCGACGAGTTCAACTTCACGCTTGAACCTGCTGGCAAGGGTACCTATGCATCTGACGGCACAGTGACCAAGGTAACTACCGATGCCGCCAAGGCCCAGGTGCCTATGCCTGGCTCTACGGACAAGGGTGGAATAGCGAGCACGACCGAGGGCACGCCCGCTACAACCAGCTCGCCCGAGGTTGCCGACAACGAGCACCTGGCCAGCTTCGCAGATATCACCTACACGCAGGCCGACCTCACCATGAACCCGGCTACGGGTCGCTTGCAGGGCGACTTCTGGTACACGATTAAAGAGGTCAACGGCGGTATTGGCGGCATCACCTACGATACCGGCTCTGATACTGTGCATGTCCGCGTGATTGGCAACCTGGTGGGCTCGCTTACCACGCAGGTCTTCTACGGCGACACAGAAGGCGGCCAGGGCTTCACGCCGGTCTTCATCAACCGCTATGACGCTACCGGCTCACTGCAAATTCCGGTGGCCAAGCACATCAACGGCCGCAGCTGGACTACAGGCGATTCCTTCGGGTTCACGCTAACGCCGCTGGCAGGCTCGCCCATGCCGTTTGAGGAGGGCTCGACCACACAGCGCAAGAACACGCTTTCACTCACGCTTGCCAAGGCGTCGGGCGACGACACGACGACCGACGTGAGTGGCAGCTTCGAGGCTATCCCGCTGGATGAAGAGGGCACCTTCATCTATCAGATCACCGAGACCAAGCCCGCAACGGGTGCTATTGCCGACCTCGACTATGCGACCGATCCTATCTATGTGAAGGTTGTTGTCGAGGATGACGGTGCGGGTAACTACCGTGTTGCTACGAATAACGGCATGACCTTCTGGACTGACCCAGGCTGCACCCAGGCAGCCTCCGGAAGCTCCACCGCTGCACTCTTTACCAACTCGGTCAAGCGCGATATCAAGATCACCAAGATCTGGCTTGGCGAGGCTGCAAGCGACGTGACCATCAAGCTGCAAAAGCAGGTCGGAAGCGAATGGCAGACGGTCGAGGAGTACTTCCTCTCTCGCGACAACACAGCCTTTGCGTCCGAGCCGCGCACAACTTACCAGATCTTCCCCGACCTGCCTGCCTTTGATGCCGAGGGTAATGCCATTGTCTATCGCGTCCAGGAGGATAGTGGCACCAACTACACCTCCAGTGCAGCAGAAGGCACTGCAGTGCCTGCATACACGGAGGGCGAGACTGAGCCTAAGGAAGTAACAGTCACCAACACCAATACCGAGCCCACTACTGTTACTGGTTCCAAGGTATGGGTGGACAACAACAACGGCGATAACACCCGCCCCGCGCAAGCACCCACGCTGCACCTGTGGCGCTACACGAGTGTTGCAACCACACCGGTCGAGGTAACCAAGCAGATCGATGGCACGACTGATCTGGCGTGGACCTGGAGCCAGTCCGACAATTCCTACTCCGTAAGCAACGTGTCACGCTACGATACAGCTGGCAACGAGTACGTCTACTACGTGACCGAGGATAAGGTCGATAACTACAAGGCGCCGACCTACCTCGATGCGGCTAGCGCTGCAGCGACAGCAGGCGCGCCTGATGGCGGCACCATCACCAACGAGCTCGAGCAGAAGACCATTCAGGTTACGCCGATAACGAAGATTTGGGATCACGGTAATCCGGAGAACACCAACAAGCCGGGTCAGATTCGCGTACGTCTATTTGCCGATGGTATCGAGCAGACCACCCGCGAGCTGACTATTTCGGGCGATCCGGATGTTGCAACCGATTGGGTGAACAAGAGCGGTTGGACCGACCTGCCCAAGTACGCTATCGACGGCGCGGGCAATGGCGTGAACGACGGTCATGTAATCAACTACACCGTCTCCGAGCGCCCGCTGACAGGCTACACCACCACCTACGAGTATGGTCATATGGTCGATGACGATAACGACTCGAGTACGCCGGATGTGCTTGTGTATGTCACCGATCGTCCGAACGACTGGAATGGTGCGCTTAAGATTACCAACGTTTACAACTCCAAGACGCTCGAAGACATCTTCCAGGTGAAGAAGAACATCACTAACGAGAGGGCTTGGATAGCTGCAGGTGATGGTGCGGCAGACAACAAATGGCCATCCAACGCCATCTTCGTATTCGATCTGCTGCCCATCAACGGCCCCGAGGGTGTTACCGTGCCCATGCCTGAGGGCACCCAGAGCCACGGCGCAGAGGTCTACAAGCGTGCGGATATTACGGGCACTACGCCTAACGCGACCATCGGCTTCGGCAACATCGAGTACTCGACGCCGGGTACCTATCACTATCGTATTCGCGAGATTACACCGGGCGAGGCTGGTGTTGCTCGCCAGCCGGGTATGACCTACGACACCGAGGCCTACCTGGTAGAGGTTGTGGTGGATAACGACTTGAACATCACCACCACCATCACGGACAAGGAAGAACGGACGGTAAGCCCCGATGCCACAACCGGCGTTTACACCCTGCCCTTCACCAACAGCTACGATGCGACCAAGGTCGATTACATCATGCTGGCCGAGAAGGACTATCGCGATCGCTCGCAGTTCAACGAAAGTGGAGACGGAAGCGATGTTACCGGCCAAGTGAGCGGACGCTTCTCCTTTACGCTCAGGCCGGTAGGAGGTAATGCTGCTACCGCACCGATGCCTACCGATTACTACTACAACGGTGTGGGTCTGCAGGGCTCGGGTGCTAACCGCGTCTACTACGCGAAGAATAACCAGCACCGCGTACTCTTTGAGGCGGATCCGGCGCACGCTCTCGAGTTCACCGAGGCAGACGCAGGGGCAGATGCCGCTCACAAGAACACCTACGAGTATGAGCTCGCGGAGATTATTCCCGATGGCGCCGAGTACATGGGCAACGGCTTCTGGTACAACGCAGAGGACGAGACAGTCTACGACGGCGTTATCCACAAGCGCATCCTGGATGTGTGGATGGAGAATGGCGTCCTGAACGTTCTTGCACGCGATACCCATACCGACACCTACCTCAACCCGGCAGTGGGAACCATTTATGCAGATGCCAAGAGTGGCGAGCGTTCCGAGTACACGGGCTCGAGCGACCCGATGTATCCGCGCCATAAGAACCGCGTTCCGAACTTCATCAACTACAAGGATCCGCATACAGACGTAGTAGCCACTAAGGTTTGGGACGACCTGGATAACCAGGACAGCAAGCGTCCCGAGAAGATTTACTTCAAGATTACGCGCGAAGACGGCCAGCCGGTTGTCAATTACCTTGGCCAGCCGGTTACGACCGTAATTGAGCTGGATGGCACTGCGGATACCGGCAGCGCAAACGGTGCCGAGACAGCTGCATGGGAGGCCAACTGGGTTGACCTACCGCTCTACAAACGTACAGATGAAGGCAGTGCCGGCGAACAGCTGAAGCCGAAGTATGCCGAGATCGTCTACAACGTGACCGAGGTCACGAGTGCGGAAGTCACAACCGATGTCACCACGACCGACACCTTTGGCGATAAGAACTACACCACCAAGTACGAATATGGCACCGAGGGCGGCAGCTGGGTAATGGTTAAGCCGCAGCCGAGTGCTATGGACAAGTGGAACCATACGGTGCGCATCACCAACACGCACACGGTTGAGACCGCGCAAATCCAGCCTATTAAGAACTGGAGCGACGCCTCCAACCAGGATGGCACACGTCCGGCAAACATCACCGTGCATCTGGATAAGCTTGCAACAGTAGATGGTAAGCAGGTTGTTGTCCCGGATGTTAAGCCTGCTATCTCGCTGACTTCCGAGGACGCAGACACCACGGGCAACGTGTGGAAGAATGACGAGAAGGTCTGGAAAGACCTGCCCAAGTACGAAAATGGCCGGCTCATTACCTATGTGGTGCGCGAGGATACTACTGGCCTTGCTGCCATCAACTACGTGGCCAGCACTGCAAGCGTGAATGTAGCCATGGAAGCCAAGACAACTACCGACGCTAAGGCCATCTACACCGCTACGCTTATCAACGCACATGAGCCCGAGAAGATAGAAGTCACTGCCACCAAGGTGTGGGCGGACAACAACAACCAGGACAACGTGCGCCCAGACAGCGTAACCTTCGAGCTCTGGCAGAAGATTGGCAATGACGAGGCTACCAAGCTCGACCAGGATAAGTCCATCTCTGGTACTACAACAACCGCTGCCTGGACTAATCTGCCGAAGTACAGCGAGGGTGTTGCCATCACCTACACCGTACAAGAAGCTGGCGTAACAAAGGGCAAGATTGCTGGCAAGAACGGCGCCCAGTACACGGTTGGCGTAACGGGCGATGCAGAAACCGGCTTCACCATCACCAACAGCTACACGCCCGAGACTGGCGTCATCAAGGTGACCAAGGATTGGTCCGACTCGCACAATCAGGACGGCACACGTGTTGCCACCAAGGTGCACCTCTACAAGACGGTGGACGGCGTTACCCGCCATGTGGCAACGCTAAGCACCGAGGGCGGCATTTCCACTGCTGAAGATGCGACCGCGGTCTTTACCAACTTGCCGGTCTATGAGAACGGCAAGCTGATCAGCTACTCCATCGAGGAAGAAGCAGTGGCGGGCTACACCACCACCTACCTGCTTGGTGCGATTAGCAGCGACACGGCAAGCGACTACAGGAATACGGCAACGGGCATCACGCTGCATCGCGTGGTAGAGACCGTTGTTACTCCGTACACGACTGACGACCCGTACAACGTGGGCCTGAAGAACGCACGTGCGGCAGAGACGACCCAGGTCGAGGTCAAGAAGGTCTGGCTCGACGACAACAACGTGGACGGCAAGCGACCCACGAGCATTTGGATGGACCTCTACAAGACGACTAAGGCCAATCCGAATCCCGAAAAGCCCGAGTCGCCCACAGACGGCTCCACGCCGCCCGACGGCTACACAAGTGGCGACTGGACCTTCGTCGAGCGCGAGGAAGATGTGAAGGGCGAGGCTTGGAAGCACACCTTTAGCAACCTGCCCGCCAACGAGCTGGTGAACGGCACAAGCACGCCTATCACCTACTACGTGCTGGAAGAGCAGGTCGGAAACGGCTACGAGCAAGTCTCCGAGACGGGCGACCAGAACAAGGGCTTCACCATCACCAACACGCGCGCTCAGGACACGGTGGACATCACCTACACCAAGACCTGGAGCGACAATAACAACGCTCTGGGCACCCGCCTGACGCTCAACCAGTTCGATAACCTGGTACACCTGAAGGCCAATGGTGCGGATGTGACCACACCCAACGTAGCCAAGCTCACCAAGACCGACAACGGCGACGGCACATATACCTTCAATTGGACCGACCTGCCCAAGAACGCTTCGGTCGGCAACACGGGTCAGGCGATTGCTTACACGGTCGAAGAAGAGGACATGTTGGGCTACGCGCCCAACGGCACCGGTACGGGCAACCGCACCGCCACGGTAAGCTGGGGCACCGGCGAGGATGCCGACAAGGGCACTGCAGCCATCACCAACACCATGCGCACCGGCAAGCTGGTCATCACCAAGACCTGGGACGACAACAACAATCACGACAATGTGCGCCCGACCAAGGAAGCATACGCAGCCGCGGTGAACATCATCGCCAACGGTGCGGACGTAACCAGCAGCCTGGGTACCCCCACGGCCACTGCGGACGGCAACACCTACACCGTCACCTTTGCTAACGTGCCTATCTTCGATGCCCTGAGCAAGAAGATCAGCTACACGGCAACCGAGGACGCCATTGCCGGCTACGAGCTTACCGTGCCTGCCGACAAGGTGGAGCTTAGCCAGAACACTTCTACACGCGAGTGGAGCGGTGAGCTGGCGCTGACCAACAAGCACGTGCCCGGCACCAAGAGCGTCTCCATTACTAAGGTGTGGAACGACTCCAACAACAAGGACGGCAAGCGTCCGACCACGGCAGAGTTCCTCAGCTATCTGACGTTGAAGAACGACCGCGACGAGACTATCACAGGAGTAACTCCGGTGGTTACAGTGGAAGACGACAACAAGTGCAACATCACCTGGAGCAACCTCACGAAGTTCTATGAAGGAACATCCACTGAGATCAAGTACTCTGTGACCGAGGCGCTTCCGGATGGTTCCTACTATAAGATCGACGGAGCTGCAACGGCTGCCGAGAATGGCACCATCACCAACAAGCAGGTGCTCACCGACATCACGGTCCGTAAGATTTGGGTGGACAAGGTGCTGGAGGATAAGCAGCTTGCCGATATCGTGGATGCCGAGCGTCCCGCGAACATCACGGTGAGCCTGACCGATGGCACCGACGTGATGCCCGATGCCGCTGGTGCCGATCTCACTAAGACGGTTACCTCTAGCAGCAACACCGCACAGGACATCACCTTCACCAAGGTGCCCATCTATGACGACCAGGGCACGGCAATCAGCTACAAAGTCGATGAGACGGCTGTTCCCGGTTACGTGAAGAGCAAGCTTACCGTTGGTGGTATCCTCGCGCTGGTGAACACCTACGAGGTCACCAAGATCGAGGGCACCAAGGTGTGGAACGACGGCGGCCTCAAGCACAATAATCCCACCGAGGTACAGTTGACCGTGCATTACCAGAAGTACGATGCTTCTGGTGCTACGGTAGGGGAGCCGGGTACGGTTTCCAACCCGAACATCGTGTGGAGCACCACCGAGGCCGGCAAGTATGAGGTAGTTGGCTTGCCGGTACAGGATACCAGCGGAAACACCTTCACTTACTGGGTGACCGAGGCTCGTGTGGACAACTACGCCGAGCCGGTATACACCAAGGCTGGCGAGACCACCGATGTGTACTACCTGGTATGGGTTGCCGATGCCAAGCGCATGACGCAAGAAGCTGAAGCCGCTGGCGAGCCCAGGCCCGACTTCTACCGTCTGGTCGACGGTGAGTATGTGGCCTACCAGGAGCACCCGAGCACGTGGCCCGAGGAAGAGGATTACCTCTATCAGGTCTACGCCAAGAAGACGGTGCCCACCGAGTACGACGGCGCCTATGATGGCGGTACTATCACCAACAGCCTGAAGACCTTCGATATCAACCTGGGCAAGCAATGGGTGGATGGCGAGAATCGCGATGGCATCCGTACCGCTACCACCGCATCGCTGTATAAGAAGGTAGGCGATGGCGAGTGGACGCTGATTGAAACGGTGCCCGTTGGCGCCAATGGCACTTCCGAGATGGGCTTCGACATCAAGAAGTGGCAAGGCCTGCCTGGCTACGAGAACGACCAGCTTATCACCTACAAGGTGGAGGAGAAGGCCGTTGATGGCTACACCACTACCTACACTTTGATCGACGAGCATACCGATGATCCCAAGATCGACGTCGAAGGTAATTCGGTTGAGTTCAGCTACGAGGATGTAGATGAGTCCATGGGCATCAACAAGGATGTTGCGACCATCAACCTCAAGAACACGCATACGCCCGAAACGGTAGTGCCCGAGGGTCAGAAGACCTGGGTTGGCGGCGAGTACACGGACACCGACAATCCCGCGCAGGTCAAGCTCACGCTCAAGCGCACCACCGATGGCACGAACTACGAGACGGTGACCAAGGATGACAAAGGCTACGACATCGAAGTCACATGGAATGGAGCGAACTACACCTTCAAGCGCTCGAACTCCGATACGGTCGATTGGGCAGAGGGTCTTGTTCCCGAAAACGCTCCGATTAACGTCATCAATACCATCCTGGCGGCTGGCGGCGTATGGCCCGACAACATTCCCATGGACGGCACGGCCAAGGAGGTCTACGACAGCCTGACCGATGAGCAGAAAGCTATCGCCGGCGTCATGGATTACTTCGTCCTTGGCGATACGCCGTATCTCTACAAGAACAAGGAGGGCGCTGAGTACACCTACGCCGTAACCGAGAAGCCCATTGAGGGTTACGCTACCACGTATGGCACCGATGATCCGCTCGAAGTGACCAACGCCTACGGCGCCACGACCTCCAGCCCGACGGATGAGGGCCAGATTACGCTGTCCAAGACCTACAACGACGAAAGCGTCGAGAAGGTCTATGGCAACAAGACGATCGAGAACAAGGGCGACAGCTTTGCCTTCACACTGACGGGTAAGGAAGCCGGCTACGCCGAGAGCGGCAGCACAAAGGATGCTTCGAGCATCGCAACCGTAAGCGGCACCTGCACCGACACCACCGATGCGGTGAGCATGCCGGCGGTGGCCTTCTCCGAGCTGGGCAGTTACGCATTCGAGCTGGCCGAGACCAAGGGCGCGCAGCGCGGTGTGACCTACGACACCACGAAGTACGTCCTGCTGGCCACTGTGACCGACCAGACGGATGCCGACGGCAACCCCGGCGCCGACGGTGAGTGGGAAGTTGCCTGGACGGTGGTCAAGAAGTCCACCGACGGCGGCAACACCTGGACTGCCGTGAGCCGCGACAACGAGAAGAAGGCCGAGTTCGTCAACGAGTACCGCAACCTCAAGATCGAGGAAGAGGTCAAGCTGACCAAGGAACTCACGGGCCACGCAATCGACAGCACCTACAAGTTCAACTTCGTGCTCTTCGGTGGCCCGGTGGACAACGCTACGACCGGCCTCGACACCGAGAAGAAGATTCAGGCCAACACGGGCGATGCAGCAGTGGCCATGGACAACGGCACAGCCACGAAGGTCGTTGAGTTCACCGACAAGCTGGTTTACACGCTCGACGACCTGAAGCAGCTCAACGGCGAATATGCTGCAGAGCGCATTTACGAATATGTGGTCTACGAGGAGCCTGGTGCGGCTGACGGCGTGGTCTACGATCCCGCATCGAAGTACGTGAAGGCTAAGCTTACCTACGTGCCGGCCGAAGGCGCCACGCCCGAAGGCCTCAAGGTCCAGTGGTCCGTCGATGGCGGCTCCACTTGGAAGGACACGCTGGCAGACGCCGACGTGAAGTTCACAAACAGCTACGACACGGATGCCGTCACCAGCGCGCCGTACAGCGGCATCAAGGCCATCGACGACGTGAACGGCAAGGGCCGCACGCCTAAGGCCAACGAGTTCGTCTTCCAGCTAACGGGCAAGACCAAGAACGCCGAAGGAGAAGAGGTCGATGTCGACATGCTGGCCACCAACAAGGCCGACGGTACGTTCAACTTCTCGGCAATTCCGTTCGGCGAGGCGGGCACCTACACCTTTAAGATGAAGGAACTTGCCGGCCAGGACGCCACGATTGCCACGTACGACACGGCCGAGCGTACGCTGACCGCGACGGTTGAGTATGTCAAAGCGGTTGCGGAGGACAATCCCGACACCGACGACATCGACGAGTCCGTCGATCACTTCGAAGTCACCTGGGCCGCTGCCGAGGGCGAGGGCCTGGGCGTGAACAACACCGCTAAGACCGTCACCTTTACCAACAAGACGGCCAAGGCCAAGACCACGGCTCCTGTGCGCAAGGTCTGGGTGGGCGACACCGACATAGACGGCACCGTCTCCAAGGCACGCCCGAAAGAAGTGACCGTACAGCTGCAGTCCAAGATCGAAGGCGGCGCCTGGACCGATGTTGAGGGCAAGACTGCCACGCTCAATGCGACTGACAACTGGGCCTACGAGTTTACCGACCTGGATGCCTACGATGCCTTTGGCAAGGAGATCAGCTACCAGGTGGTTGAACCGAACGTGCCTGCTGGCTACGTTTCCACTGGCCCGATCAAAGTGCTTGGCACATCGCTCATCACCAACACTTTCCAGCAGACCAGCGTGACTGGCACCAAGACCTGGGTCGACGGTGGCAAGGATCACAACAACAGTTCCGAGGTCACTCTCGTTGTAAAGCGCAGCGCTGATGCTGAGCCCAATTGGGATACCGCAGAGACTCTCGCTGCGGGCACCGACTACCACGTAGATTGGTCCGGCGTGAACGACGCGCAGTACACCGTCAAGGGCCTGCAGAAGTACGCTAATGGTGGTTCCAATGCAAGCACGCTGACCGAGTACAAGTTCCAGGTGACCGAGCAGGTGCCTAATGGCTACACCGCCTCCTATGGCGAGAACAACGCCATCACCAACACGATTGCCCAGGAGAACCTGACCGTCTCCGGCACCAAGACCTGGGTTAACG
The DNA here is from genome assembly GCA_003452695.1 of Eggerthellaceae bacterium. Classification (GTDB taxonomy): domain Bacteria; phylum Actinomycetota; class Coriobacteriia; order Coriobacteriales; family Eggerthellaceae; genus UBA9715. The sequence goes on along the minus strand of DMNP01000188.1, from coordinate 6,049 downwards.
ATCCGGAAGGCACTACGCATAACAATGCCAGCGAGGTCAAGCTAACGCTTACGCGCACGAGCACAAAGAGCGGCTCGACTGAGCAAGAGCTGGAAAAGGACGACAACGACAAGGTGCTTAAGGTGGCGTGGGAGGATAACGCCTACACCTTCAAGGCGGTCGACCCCAACGACGATACGGCAACCATCGACGCGCAGCTTAACAAGTACGACGCGGAAGGCTACGAGTACACCTACAAGGTGACCGAAACGCCTATTGCCGGCTACGCCACCAGTTACGCCGACACCGCCGCTGGCATTGTGAACGGCACCATCACCAACACCTACGGCGCGCTGAGCTCGAGTCCCACCGACGAGAATCAGCTGACCGTGACCAAGAACTTCTATGAGAAGGACACCACCACGCCGGTGCAGATTGGCGAGGAGTTCAACTTCACGCTCACCGGTACTGAGGCTCCAGAAGGTGTGACCGCAAGTGAGCTCACCGCTACTGGTAAGCGCACCGACTCTGGCGATGTGATGATTGGTGAGGTTGCCTTCACCAAGCTGGGCACCTACAAGTTCACTTTGGCCGAGAAGAACGATGAGGCATGGGGTGTTACCTACGACACCACTACCTATACGCTCGTTGCTGAGATTACAGATGCAAACAACGACGGTAAGTGGGAGGTTACCTGGTCCATCGATGACACTGAGGCTACCGAGGCCACGTTCACCAACTACTTCGATGACCTCAAGACAGAGGTAGAGCCCGAGCTGACCAAGGAACTCACCGGCCGCGACCTGGCCGAAAACGAGTTCGACTTTGTACTCTTCGGCGGTCCGGTGGACAACTCCGAGACCGGCTTCGATGCAAACGACACGAAGATCTCGGCCAATAACACCGCCGGCACGATGGACGCCACCACAAAGAAGGCAACGGGTACGGTGAAGTTCTCCAAGCTCACCTTTACGCTGGACGACCTCAAGAAGCTCGATGGCACGTACGCCGCCTCGCGCGAGTTCAAGTACCTCGCGTACGAGACGGTTCCCGGCACGCCGCTCTCCGGTGTTATCTACGACACCAACCCCAAGGAGCTCACGGCTACGCTGACCTACGTGGCAGCTACCGCAGCTATGGAAGACAATCCGGCCACCACGGACGTGGATGAGTCTGCCGCAGCGGTGCCCGAGCACCTCGAGGTGACCTGGTCGCCCGAACTTGCAAGCGTCAAGTTTGAGAACACCTACGACCCGAACGCGACCGTCGATAGCCCGACGGCTGAGGGCGAGGGCCACATCAGCGTGACCAAGCGCATTGACGACTCCGCCAACGACGGCACGCGTGCGCCGCTTGCAAACGAGTTCCTCTTCGAGCTGAGTAAGTTCTCTGTGCCCGAGGGCTCCAAGCTCGTGGCCGATACGGTCCTTGCTACCAACGACGCTAATGGCAAGGTGAGCTTCCCGAACATCCGCTTCGACAAGGCGGGCACCTACACCTTCACTATGAAGGAGCTTGAAGGCAACAGCGAGGCTACCGACATCGCAAACTACGACGGTGCCGTCTACACCGTGGTCGCTACGGTGGGCGATAAGAAGGACGGCAGCATGACTGTCACCTGGGCCGTTACGGCCAAGGATGACACGCCTATTACCGACGATACCGCGACAGCCGATGTCGACGAGACAAAGACCGCCGAGTTCGTGAACACCACGGCAGGCGAGCTCGTGGACGTGACCATGCGTAAGGTCTGGGCCGATAGTGTCCTGCGCGACGACAGCAGCCTGCTCATCTCAATGATCGGCGCGCCTGAGCGCCCGGAGAGCGTGGACTTCACCATTACCGCAACCGTTGCGGGCGCAGAAGCTGGCAGTACCGAGCCGGCGAACGTCTTTGGCACGGGCACGGCGGCCACTAACACCAAGACCGTCACGCTCGACGGCACCGAGATTGACGAGGCCTCCGAGGGCGACGACACTTGGGTGAAGACCGAGACCGACCTGCCCAAGTACTACAACGGCAAGGCAGTGACCTACACGGTTACCGAACCCACCACGCCCGGCAACTACGAGCAGTTCACGCTGCCCTTCAACACCATCGTGAACAAGTACAAGGTCACTCAGATTGGCGGCATGAAGGAATGGGCGGGCGACCCCGAGGGCACCGTGCACGACTATGCCTCCGAGATTAAGCTCGACCTACACTGGCAGGCATGCGACGCTCAGGGTCAGCCTGTGGGCCAGCCCAGCGAGGAGAAGAACGTCTCGGTGGTCTGGGATAAGACCGATGACGGTTACATCTACTCGATTCCGTTCCTGCCCGTTGAGGATGCGAATGGCAACACCTACAACTACTGGGTGACTGAGCAGCCGGTTGATCTGTACACGACCAAGTACAGCAACACGGGCGACAACGCGAGTAAGACCGATGCGGCCTACAACGCAGGCACCATCACCAACACCTACGTCGGCGTGCCTTCCAGCCCGACCGATCGCGGTTCTGCCACAGGCAGCAACATCCTGATTTACAAGTCGATCACCGATTCCGATAACCGCGGTCGTACTCCTGCCGAGGGCGAGTTCGAGTTCAAGATGGTGCTCGACAGTAAACCCAAAGGCGCAGTGGTGACCCCGACCGAACAGGTTGTGACGAACGACGCAACTCCCGCCGATGGTGATTCGGCTTCTGTCCACTTCGGCAACTTCAACTTCGAGCGTCCGGGTACTTACACCTTCACGCTGAGCGAGGTTGAAGGCAGCGATGGCAGCATCGAGACCTACGACGGCACGACCTACATCGTGACGGCCACGGTCAGCGAAACCGCAGACGGCCTGAAGGTTGCGTGGAGCGCCACTACCAATCCTGGTGAAGGCGAAGGCGAGCCCCAACCGCTTGGCACGCTTTCGTTCAACAACACCACCAAGCAAACCACGAAGGAGATCTTCGCGCGCGCCACGTGGACCGGCGACGAATACGATGCGCCGACCAGCACCATCGAACGCAGGCCCGACAGCGTCCAGGTCAAGCTGCAGAAGGTGGACAAGTACACCTACAACGGCACCGACTATCCGACGCGCAAGGCGCTCGACGAGGCGTTGACAGCGGACGGCAAGACCTACGACGACGTGGCCGATCAGGTTACCGTGACCACCTCCGACGTGCGCGACGGGGCAGGCCAGCCTATCACCGTCACCCTCCAGCCGAGCGATGGCGACAACAACTGGTCTGCCAAGTTCATGGGTGACAACGACGGTCAGTTCCCGGTGTACGACGGCAATGGCAACCCGATAGAGTACCGCATCGTCGAAACCACGGCACCTGACGGCTACACGGTTGGCTACAAGCAGCCTGCTACCTCGACCATCAGCAATGGCGGTGTGGTCAACTACACCTATCGTGTAACAAGCATTTCTGGTACCAAGGTCTGGGTTGATGGCGGCAAGACGCACGACAACGCGGCCGAAGTCAAGCTGACGGTCTGGGCCAGCAAGGACGGCGTGGACACGAAGCTCACCGAGGGTACCGACTACCATGTCGACTGGGCCGGCAACACCTTCACTATTCGCGGTCTTGCCGACAATGGATCTACCTACTGGATCCAGGAGGAGCAGGTGGCCGGCTACGAAGCACCTGCCTACAGCTCACAGACTCACACAGCGGGCAATGCTGCTGACGGCATCACGAGCGGCGGCACCATCACCAATACCATTACTGGCACCACGGGCATTTCCGGCACCAAGGTCTGGGTCGGCGGCGAGGATAACGAGCACGTGAATGCGAACCTGAGGCTGGTCCTCCACCGCCAGATTGCGAAGTCGGGTGCGGCTGAAGAATCCGGTGAAACCATCAAGAATACGGACGGCACGACCGTTGCCGCTGCAACATGGTCTGACAGCACTTACACCTTCACCAATTTGCCGAAGTATGACGCCGAAGGCTACGAGTACACCTACTGGGTAACAGAGGATCCGGTTGACAACTACACCACCACCTATACGAACCCGACCAGCAGGCCGGCCACCCAGATGGTCGGCTCGGCAACCGACAAGGCGTACAACGGCGGCACCATCACCAACGTTTCCTCAAAGACCGACACCATCAAGGTCATCAAGACCTGGGACGACGCCAACAACGCCGAGGGCCTGCGCCCGGACAGCGTGACCTTCCATCTGTACAAGCAGGTAGACGGTGCGAACGTCCCGGTTGCCACCGAGAAGAAGGCGATTGCGAAGGGCGCGGAGGCCACGGGTGCTACCTGGGAGAACCTGCCTGTCTACGACGCTTCGGGCAACAAGATCACCTATGTGGTGGAGGAGGAAGCCGTAGCCGGCTACACCACCACGTACAAGACGGGCGCCGCTGAAAACTACACCGCAACGGGCAACACCGCTCAGCTCGACGGCACCACGGGTGCTCAGACGATTGACGCCAAGAATGCGCTCACGCCCGAGACCACCCAGGTCACGGCTACCAAGGTGTGGGACGACGGCAGCAACGTCGACGGCAAGCGCCCGACCTCCGTGGAGTTCAAGCTCTACGAGTACGTCTGGGATGCCAATGCCCAGGGCGGCGCGGCCTACGCGAAGAACGGCACGGCCGTCGCGACGATGTCGCTTGACGGCAGAGTTGACGACGAGCCCAGCGGCGAAACCATCAAGACCCAGGAGACCACCGCTTGGACCGCCGCATTCACCAACCTGCCTGCCACCAGGAACGGCAAGACGGTGCTCTACACGGTGGAGGAAACCACGACAGGTGATGCTTTCGCCGAGCCCGGCGCCGAGGGCAAGTACTCAAACGCTCCCGTTATCGCCGGCAACCAGGTTGATGGCTACACCATCACCAACACCTACACGCCCGAAACCACGCGCGCTGCCATTACCAAGGTTTGGGCTGACAACAACGATACCTTCGGCAATCGTCCGGCCACCCTTACTATGGAGCTCTGGCGTGCCTACCAGGGCGCCGATGGCGCGGTTTACGAGAAGGTTAGCGTCGACGCCAACGGCTACGCCATCAAGCATATGATGTCGGCGGATGACGCAACCAACGCCAACACCTGGAAGCTGGAGTACGACAATTTGCCGAAGAACACGGTGGTAGACACTGCCGACGGCAAGGTGTCGCGCGCCTACACCTACTACTGGAAGGAAAGCGTCCCGACCGGATACCTGGCTACGGTAAATCCGAGCACGGACCCGACGGAAGGCTGGGAGCCGAAAGAATCGATTGGCTGGAACGTCGAGGCAGCTGCCAACAACGCGACGGTTACCAACACGCAGATCACCGGCACGCTGACTGTGACCAAGGCCTGGAGCGACGCAGACGACCAGGACGGCCTGCGCGCCGCCGCCATCGCAGAATTCAAGAACAACCTGAAGCTCTATGCGGATGGCAAAGCGGTGGCCGTCGACGAGAGCGCGACGCCGGCGGAGGGCGCTGTTACCAAGACGGTGACCGACGCCACCGACACGACGCTGCTCACGGTGGTGTACAAGAACCTGCCCGTCATGCACGGGGATGGATCCGAAATCACCTACAGCGTGGACGAGGGTGTCATTGCGAACTACACGCTTGCAGCGGATATCGTGACCACGGCAACCCTCGATGTCGAAATCGGCGAAACCGAGGCAAAGGGCACCATCGAGCTCACGAACGAGCACACGCCCGGCATCACCAACTTCACCGGAACCAAGGTGTGGGTCGACGGTGGCAAGGCGCACGACAACGCGTCCGTGCTGAGCCTGACCTTGCACCGCTCGCTTGAAGGCGGGGCCGACGAGGTTGTGAAGGATCCGTCCGACAGCAGCAAGAACCTTGCACCGAGCTGGAACGGCAGCGTCTACACCTTCGCCGACTTGCCCATGATGGCGGATGCCAAGACCTACACCTATTGGGTAACCGAGGAGCGGGTCGATGGCTACAATGCGCCCGTTTATGCAAATGCGCAGGGCGAAAACGCAACCGACGGCGCGCCGAACGGCGGCACCATCACGAACACCATTGCGCAGGAGTACCTCGAGATCCCGGTCACCAAGGTCTGGGAGGACGCCGGCAACCAAGACGGCAA
>DMNP01000282.1 GCA_003452695.1 Eggerthellaceae bacterium | reverse complement strand
GCCGCGAACGCCAGCGGGCGCCCAAGCGACGCAACAAAGGAATTCAATAGGAAGACCACTCGCCGTTTTATCGAAGGGAGCATGTTGTGGGGGAGAAGAAAGCAAGCACCTTGCACGCAGGGCATGAAAGGTCGGGTTTGCGCATGGTTTCGGCGCTCTGCGCCCTCGTCCTTGCGGTGGCGCTGACGGCAACGCTGCACGGACCGGTGCGCGCATTCGCCGCACCGGGCGATTGGGTGCAGGCCGCGAATGCGGCGCAGCTGGAAGCGGCATCGCCGCAGCGGGCGCTGGCCGGGCAGGCGGATGCGGGGGCCTACACCGTGCCCGTGTCCATGCTGAAGCTGGATGCCGACGAGGCATCCATGGCATCGCCGGTCATGCATCCGGTTGCCTATGCCCAGGAAGTCGAAGGCGGCTACCGCGTGTCCGTGTATTTCGTGAACGCGCCCATCATGGGCAGCACGATATACGCGGGATCGCTCGGCGCCGCCACCTACGACAAGAACGGCGACGGCACGATGGTCGCGGCCGACAGCGACGTGTACGACAAGGCCACGCAGGTGAAGACGGTCGTAATGTCCACGGCATCGCTGGACACGGCACTCGTGTTCCACCTGGACATGTTCATGGCCAACGTCCGCCTGGTCTTCGACACGGCACAGATGGCACCGGCTGAAAGCGCCCCGGAGTTTCCCGTCATCGATTCGTCCGTGACCAAGTTCCCGGCCGATTCGGTGGCGGTTATCGGCGGGTCGGGTGCCGATGGGGCCAATGCCCTGGTCGCGCTTCCCAACGGGCAGATCGTCATAGCGGGCGACACCGCATCGACCGACCAGAGCTTCGCGGGCCATGCGTCGGCAACCGCGCAGGCGTACGTCTGCGTCTGCTCGCCCGAAGGCGAAGTGCTCGGCACCACATACCTGACAGGCCCCAAACGGGTGAGCGTGTTCGACGTGTCCGCATGCGACGATTCGGCGTTCTTCTCCTGCGGGTACTTCCAATCCGACGAAGGCGACGATTTGGGCGACTTCGCTGGCCTGGCCATGGAGGGCACCGAAGGCACGCGAAACGCTTTCGTGGCAAAGCACGGCGCCAACGGCAAGGTGCAGTGGGTCCGCGCCATCAGCAGCTCGCAGGCATGCCAATACGACGGCGTGGCGGCCACGTCGGACGGCGGCTGCATAGCGGTGGCCGAGGTGCTGAAGGGCGCGAATTACACCGGCACGTACGCCGACGAGCTGAAGAGCGTCGTGAACACCGTGGTCGTGAAATACGGCCCGGCGGGCGAAGAGGAATGGCATGCCGTCGTGACCGGCGGGTCGATTGTCGACACCGACGGTGCGGTCGCCGAAACGCCGCGGGGCACCTACCTGATGGCCGGGTCCTACACCGTGGCCCCGGAGGGCACGCTTCTGGGCAGCCTGGGGCGCTTCGGCGGCGAGTCCAACACGTTCGACCTGTACGTCCTGGAATTCGACGCCGCCGGCGCGGTGATCGCGTCGCATTCGTACGGCGGGTCTGCCGCCAACGAGACCATGGGCAGCATCCTGCCCACAGACGATGGCGGGTTCATCGCGACGGGGTCCACGCAATCGTCCGATGGCGTGTTCTCGGCAAGCCCCATCGGCGCGAAGGCCGCCAACGGCTATGCGCTGAAGTGCAATGCGGACGGGTCGGTTGCCTGGGTCGACACGCACAAGGCCACCCAGGCCACCGAAGCGCTCTACGTTGCCGAGACACCGGCGGGCTATGCCGTGCTCGGGGGCGGGCAGGGCAAGGACCTGGACTTCACGCAGCAGGCCAAGGGACAGCAAGACGTGTACGTGGCCCTGTACGACAAGGCGGGCCACCGCACGCTGCTGCGCACGTTCGGCGGGTCGAAGAACGACTACGCCGCCGGCATGGCCGTAACGGCAAGCGGCGGCTACGTCTTCTTCGCCCAAAGCGATTCCTCCGACGTCGATCTGGAAGGCCTGGCGCGCGGCGGCTCCGATGCCGTCTTGGTCTGGTCCAGCAAGAAGGACGAAGGCGACGTGCAGCGGGCGTTCGACGCGGAAAGCGCTGCTGCGGTGGAAGGGCTGATAAACGCCCTGCCCGCGCCTGACGATGTCTCCGAGTCCGACGAGCCCGCAATCGCCACGGCGCGTGCCGAATTCGACGCCCTGAACGCCGAGGCGACCGCGCTCGTGCCCGCCGGCTGCGTGGCGAAGCTGCAGGCGCTGGAAGCGGCCCTGGCCCAGCTGAAGGCCGACCGGCAGGCGGCATCCCAGTTCGAATCTTCCCTGAGCGAGTTGCCTGAGAACCCGGGCGCATCCGATGCGCAAGCCGTTGTCGCGGCGCGCGCCGCATACGACGCCCTGAGCGAAAGCCAGAAGGCGCTGGTTTCAGCAGAGGCGTTGAAGACGTTGCAGCACGCCGAATCCTGCGTGCGGGCCGCAAAGGACGCGCAGGACGCAAAGGACGCGCAGGACGCCGATGCCAAGGCGCGGAAGGTGAAGAGCGTAACCGTGAACGTGGCCACCGTGAACGCCAAGGCGGTGAAGGCGGCCATCGCCAAGAAGGGCGGCAAGCCCGGATACGTGACCAAGGTGACCATCGGTGCCAAGGCAAAGACCATCTCTTCGGGCGCGTTCGCAGGCATGGCGAAGCTGGCCCAGGTAACGGTGGGGAAGAACGTGAAGACCATCAAGGCCGGCGCGTTCAAGAAGGCCGGTTCGCTGAAGACCGTCGTCGTGCAGACCAAGAAGCTGAAGAAGGCATCCGTGAAGGGAAGCCTTAAAGGTTCCAGCGTGCGCACGCTGAAGGTGCCCAAGGCCAAGAGGACGGCCTACAAGGCGATGTTCGCGAAAGCCAATTCGGGCAAGAAGGTGCGCGTGAAGTAGCTCGAAGCCGGTCCTGTGCACGCATTTGCAAGAAACGGGGGGAACATGTTTCGTAAGGACGCGTTGAACAACCTGCTGCGCCGCTTCGTCGGGGCGGGCATGTCGGGCATCATGGCGATATCGCTTGGCCTTGGCGGTGCCGTGCCGGCCTTGGCCGCGCAAGGGGAAGGGGAGGACGCCCGTCCGGGTGTGCGGGAAGCGCCCAGCTTCGACGTGCGGGACCTGCTCGCCCCCGATGGGCGCGCAGCCTCGGGCCAGGGGGGCGAGCAGCCCGCGGACCCGCAGCTCGACGAAGCGGCAGGCAAGCGTGTGACGATAATCGTGCAGCTGGAGCCCGGCGACGACCCGATTCCTTCGATCCCCTTCGGCCTGTTCGCGCAGGACGACCGCCATGCTTCCTGCAAGGCCGAGATCGCCGCCCTCGCGCGCGCGTTCGACCAAGCGCACGGTTCGGATGGGGCGTCGGAGCTCGGAGGCCTCGTCGTGCAGGGCGATTCGGATGGCGGCATCGAAGAAGTTGCCGACTATGCGAACGCCATCGACGGTTTCGCCGTGCGGGCCCCTGCGGGAATCCTCGACGGCATTAGGGAAATCGACGGCGTGAAGCGCGCGTTCGTGGAGCGCGTCTTCACCGTGGGCGATTCCGGCAACGCGTCGGATGCGGCCCAAGCGACTTCTGCCGACGCCGATGTCACCCGCATGGGCGCGTCCGCTGGCAAGGCGACCGCCGAGGCGGGCGCACCCGGAGCGCTTTCGGCAACCGGGCTTCAGGTTCCCCCGGACGATGCAGGCCTGGCCGATGATGCGTTCGTTCCCGCCAACGAGTCGGCGCTGAACATGACGGGCGCGCAGGCCGTTGCGCAGAAGGGCGACGGCCAGGTCATCGCCATCTTGGATTCGGGCTTCGACACGGGCCACGATGCGTTCGGCGGCGCCTTGGACGAGGCGAAGGTGGCCTGGTCTCGCGAAACCGCGCAGATCAGGCGCGGTGCATGCGCCCAGGGCGGCCGCGATGCCGTCTACGTCAGCCCCAAGGTCCCGTTTGCCTACGACTACGGTGACGGCGATGCGAACGTGGTGCCCAGCAACGGCGGGCTCGACCATGGCGCGCACGTGGCCGGCATTGCCGCGGCCAACGGCGGCGAGACGCGGGGGACCGCCCCCAACGCGCAGCTCGTGCTGATGAAGGTGGCAAACGATTTCACCGGGTCCATCCGCGAGAGCGCGCTCCTGTCCGCGCTCGACGACGCGGTGGCGCTGCGGCCCGACGTGCTCAGCATGTCGCTTGGCTCCGACGGCGGCTTCAGCGCCGAAGATTCCGACGTGATGAACGACGCGTTCGCGAAGTTGGAATCGCAGGGCACCACCGTGTGCATTTCCGAGGGCAATTCCTACACATCGGCCAAGGGCAACCGCACCGGCCAGGACCTGGCCCCTGCATCCGACCCGGACGTGGGGCTTTCATCCGGCCCCGCAACGTCGGTGCATGCCGCCGCCGTTGCAAGCCTGGAAAACGCGCGCGAGCTGCCGTGCTTCGCCGCCGCAGACGGTCGCGCGATACCCTACGTGGAAGGCGACCGCGGCGAGGGCACGGGCTTCCAGCTGTTCGAGAACCTGCAAGAGGGAACCTACGAATACGTGGATGCGGGCTTGGGCACCCAAGGGGAATGCGATGCCCTGAAGGCCCGGTACGGCAACTTGCGCGGCAAGATAGCCATCGCCGAAGACAGGCAGGTGTCCAGCGGTTCGGGCCTGGTCATGTCGGGCAACCGCGCGGCTAACCTGGATGCGCTGCGCCCCGCGGCCATAATCTTGTACAACTCGGCGAAGGGCGCGCTCGATGCCAAGGCCGTGAACAGCGTGAACCGCCCCGTGGCGTGCATCTCCTACGAAGACGGCAAGGCGCTGGCGAACGCTGCGGTGAAGGCCATCACGGTCCAGAAGGGCCTGACGAAGACACCGACCGCCGACTATGCGGTGAACGCCTTCAGCAGTTGGGGAACGACGCCCGAGCTGTCCCTGAAGCCCGACGTGGCGGCTCCCGGGGGAACCATATACTCGTCGGTCTTGAACAACGAGTACGGCGTGAAGTCGGGAACGTCCATGGCCACGCCCCATTTCGCGGGCCTGTGCGCGCTCGTGCGCGAATACGTGGCCGCGGATGCCAAGTTCGCGCAGATGGGCGCAGACGAGAAGCGCGACGTGGTCACCCAGCTGCTGATGAGCACGGCACGTCCGCTGAAGAACCTCTCCACGGAGAACGGCTACTATTCGCCGCGCCAGCAGGGGGCGGGCAGCGTGGACGTTTCGCAAGCGATAGCAACCCCGGTGTTCGCCACCGTGGACGGCGCCGAGAAGGCCGCCTTCCCCAAGGCCGAGCTCGGCGAAAGCGCGCAAGGCCGGTGGAGCTTCACGATACGCTTGCACAATTTGGGCGATACCGCGCGGCGCTACGAGCCCGCCACCGTCGCGCTTGCCGAGACCATGGCCGACGGGCTGTTCCAACAGGTTTCGGAAAACTACGCGGGCGCGGGCGTGGACGTTTCGTATGGCGGTCCGGCATACGATGCCGAGAGCGGCACTGTCGTCGTGCCCGCAGGCGCCACGGCTTCCTATACCGTCAGCCTATCGTGCGACGATTCCTTCAAGGCGGCTCTGTCCGAAGCGGTGAACGGGACCTTCGTGGAAGGTTTCGCTCTGTTGCAGGCCAAAGACGACGACGGCGTGGACCTGAGCGTGCCCTACCTGGGCTTCTACGGCGATTGGAGCGCGGCTCCCGTGTTCGACGCCCCGCTGTCCCCGCAAGGCGATGCGCGCCGGTACGCCCCGCGCATCGTCAGCGCGTCCACGCAGGAGCAGCTCGGGGCCAACCCGCTCGCGCCGGCCGGCACGGGAACCGCCGACCCGGCGAGGGCGGTCATGTCCTGCGTCGATTCCGAAGCGGCCCCCAATGCGGTGGAGCCGCTCGTCTCGCTGCTCAGGGGCGCGCGGACGCTGCGCTTCACGTATGCGGATGCCGAGGGGCGCGCCGTGCGCAGCTATTCATACGACTACGTGCCCAAGAGCACGAAGGACGACACGCATCTGGACGGCCTGGTTCCCAAGCCGCTGTTCACGGGCGTGGACGACCAGGGCAATCCAGTGGAAGACGGCGCCTACACGCTTAACGTGTCGGCTGAGACCGCCGGACCGGGCAGCCAGGAGCAATCCAGTTCGTTCCCGTTCGTCAAGGACACCGAAGCCCCCGAAATCGCCCAGGCTACCGTGCAGGGCGAAGGCGACGGGGCCCGCGTTGCCGTGGTGGTGAACGAAGGGTCGTTCCTTGCGGCAATCGACTTCGTGAACCCGTCCACGGGCAACTATTACAAGCGCGTGATGGCAGACGAGGGGCTGGAATCCGTAAATCCCGATGGAACGCGGTCGTATTCCTTCGAGGTGCCCCTAGAAAACGTGCGCCAGGCTTGGGTGGATGCAGGCAACGATGCCGCCGACTTTCCCGCCGTACCGCTCGTCGCAGCCTGGGATTTCGGCCTGAACCACCAGCTGTCCGAGGCTTCTGCCGAAAGCGACGGCTTCGTCGTGGATGCCGCGACCGGCGAGCTCACGGCATATCGGGGGAACAGCTCCGTCGTGGTCGTCCCCGACGGCGTCAGCTCCATAGCCGCCGGCGCGTTCAAAGGCTGCACGGCGAAGGCCATCGTGGTGCCGGCCAGCGTGCGCTCCATCGGCGACGAGGCGTTCGCCGCCACGAAGAACCTGCAGCAGGTTTCGTTCCAGGATTCCGACGATTCCCCCAGCTGCCTGGAAAGCATCGGCGCCTCTGCGTTTTCCGAATCGAGCGTGCGGGACCTCGTACTTCCACGCTCTCTGGCATCGCTCGGCAACGGCGCCTTCTCCAAGTCCGGTTTGGCATCCATTCGGCTGCCCGAATCGCTGAAGGCGCTCCCCGCGCTGGCCTTTTCCGAATCGAGCGTTTCCCGGGTGCATCTGCCAGTTGGCCTGGAGACCATAGGCACCTCCGCTTTCGAATCGTGCAGCGACCTTGCCTGGGTCGGCTATGAAGACGACCGGGGCGAACACGGGGGATTGCCGCCATCGGTGCGCACGATCGGCGACGACGCCTTCAGGAAGAGCGGGATTTCCACCCTCGTGCTGAACGATGGCCTTCGCTCCATTGGAAGCGAGGCGTTTGCCGAAAGCGCGCTCGGGTCCCTCGTCCTGCCCGATTCGGTTTCCGATTTGCATGCGAATGCGCTTGCGGACATGAAGCGCCTGACGAACCTTGTCCTGGGGGCCGGGGTCGCGCAGGAGCGCGTGCAGGCGGCGGTGGCCGGTTGCACGTCGTTGCAGGCCGTGCAGGCCAGCGGGGCGTCCACGGAGCTGACATCGCGCGATGGCGTTCTGTTCAGCGCAGACGGTGAAACGCTCGTCCTGTATCCCACCGGACGTGCGGGCGCGTACAGCGCGCCGGCGCAGGTGCGCACGATCGGCGCCAGGGCCTTCCGCGATTCCTCGGTCATGTCCGTTTCGTTCCAGGGAAGCATCGACCTCGTGGGCGAAGGCGCGTTTGCCGGGAGCGCCGTGCAATCGGTGGATCTGGGCCCCGTCCGCGCCGTGGGCGACGGCGCCTTCGCGAACTGCAGCAGCCTGTCCGACGTCGATTTTTCCGCCGCCACATCGCTCGCCTCCATTGGCGCGGGCGCCTTCAGCCCCTCCACGCCGCTTGCACGCGTCATGTTGCCCGACAGCGTGGCCGCGGTGGGCGCCGCCGCGTTCGCGAACAACGCTTCGCTAACTTCAGTGCGCCTGGGGTCGTCGTTTTGCGACGACTACAGCTCGGTGTTCGCCGGGTGCGACAACGTGTCGACTCTGCAGGTCTCGCCAGAAAACGCCCAGTACGAGGTGGACGGATGCGTTCTGTACCGCAAGGCGGATAACGGCTATTTCCTGCAGAGGTCGCTTCCCGCCGGCCACCTGCTGTCGTACGAGGTGAAAGAGGGGACCGTGACCATCGGGCCGAATGCATTTTCGGGGAACAGCGACCTTGCAAGCCTCGTGTTGCCCGAGGGGCTGACGTCCATCCAGACGGCTGCGTTCGCCGGATGCGCAAGCTTGCAGAGCGTCGTGTTTCCCGATAGCCTGGAATCGGTGACGGGCTTTCACCATACGTCCCTGAAAGCGGTCGAGTTCGGCACGAAGATAAGGGAGATAAAGAGCAGCGCGTTCAACGGGCATAATCCTTCCCAGATAATCGTGCGGGGCGGACAGTCGGGCACGTACCAGAGCTCCATCGAAAACGGCGACGACCAGCAGCCGCTGAAGAGCGCCTACTTCGGCGAGGGCATGAAAAGCGCCGACTTCAGCGCGGGCTCCATCGCGCCGCCCGCGGTCGTGGTGGTTCCCTCCACCATGACATCGCTGAGGTTTAGCGTGCCATCATCGGGACTTGCGTACGAGGTGGGCGATGTCGTTGTCTATGCGCCGCGCGACACGGCGGGCTGGAAAGCCGCGAAGGCCGCGCTCGAGCTTATCGGCGCCGACGTCTCTTCGCAGCTTCGCCAGCGCGAAGCCCTGGCCGTGGCCGCCCGGGGCGAATACGATGCCGCGGTTGGGAGCGTGAACGTGATGGCGCAGGCCACGGGGGGAGCGCTGTCGAAGCTGCAGAGCCAGTACGACTATCGTTTCATTGCGGTGGGCCCCGCCGGGCGCCGCGTCCTGGGCGATTGGTCACAACAGCCGACGTTTGCCGGTGCGTGCGCTGCCGATGAAAAGGTGTTGTGCGAAGCGCGCGATGCCACGGGAATAACCGCATCGGCGTATGCGGTTCTGGAAAACGCGCAGTCGGGCGGAGGTTCTTCCGACTCGCCCGATTCCGCTGACGCTGCGTCTCCTTCCGATGGCCAGCCCTCTGCGCAGATGCCAAAGATCGTGAAGGGCAAGACGTATCGGCAGGCATCTCAGGCGTACAAGGTCGTGCAGGTGGCAACCGAGCGCGCTGCAGGCGTCGTAACGTTCGTGCGTGCGAGAAACGCCAAGAACATCGTCGTTCCCGACGCCGTTAAACTCAGCGATGGGAAACCGTATGCGGTTAAACGCGTGGCCGCCAAGGCATTCACGTCTTCCAAGATCCGTCGGGTAACGCTGGGAAAGAACGTCCAGGCGCTTGCGAAGCAGGCTTTCGGGAAATCCAAGGCGCAGGTGGTCGTCCTGAAGACGAAGAAGCTTGCGAGGAAAAGCGTGAAGGGTTGTTTCAAGGGGTCGAGCGTAAGGACGGTGAAAGTCGCCGTCGGTTCCACCAAAGCCAACAAGCGCTACGCGGCCAAGTACCAGAAGGTCTTCACCAAGAAAACCTGCGGCAGATCCGTTACGGTTATGCACTCCTGAGGGGAATGAGTCGGGAGAACGGTTCTCCCGACTCATTTTCTGACGCCATGTGCCGCCACCCGATCCGAAACGCGCATTTCGTCCAGTGTTGCGCTTAGTGTGCACAGTTACGCTGCAGACCGTGCCGGCGGGCGGGCGCTCTGCAGCGAAGGCATGCGCGGGCATACCCCGCCTGGTTTCGTGTATTATGTGATTGGCCTGAATATGGCCATGGGAAGGGGTGGGAAGACCCGCTCTTGCGAAAGAGGAGGAATCATGAAGCACATCGGAAAGATTGCAGCGCTGGCGATGGCTATGGCGATGGCACTGGCATTGTCTGCTTGCGGCGGCTCTGCATCCAGCTCGGCTGCGAGCAGCGCGTCGGCCAGCGCGGCCAGCGCGTCGGCAAGCGCCGCCAGCGCATCTGCCAGCACGGCTGCGGCAAGCTCGGAGGCCGCAAGCGCAAGCGCCGCCAGCGAAACCGCAAGCGCGGCGAGCGCAAGCGCCGCCAGCTCGGAAACCAGCGCCAGCGCAGCCGACGAGAACCTGAACACCTACGACAACGAGTACTTCAACATCCGCTTCGACATGCCCGACGGCTGGAAGATGGCGAACGAAGAGGAGCAGAAGGAGCTCGCGGCCGCAGGCGCCTCGCCGATTACCGGCTTGGGCGAGCTCGACATGGTGGCCTATAACGCCGACCAGAGCATCGTCGACATGGTCGTGCTCATCAATCCGGGTTCGGCAGCTTCCGGCGAGTCCGCCAAGCAGCTTCTCGACAAGATGGTCGACGCCGTGAACAACGCCAGCACTTCTGGCTCCGGCATGACGGCAACGGCCGATCCGGCCACCCTCACGCTGGCCGACGGCACGGTCATCGAGGCCGTGAAGCTCACCCTGGAACAAGAGGGCGGCAACAAGATGTACATGGGCTTCGGGGCGCTCGAGAAGGATGGCGTGTACATGCTCATCAATGTGACCTCCCAGACCGAGGCAGGCCTGGACGAGGGCTTCACCCCGTTCGTCTCGCTTTCGTAGCACACGCGCTCAGAGCACCTGCGAAGGGCCCGCAACCGCGGGCCCTTTTTATCATGCCTGTGTGTCAGGGGGACGTTTCTCTTGACACACGGCGTTCCGATATGCCGAAAAAGCTTGCCTTGCCCGTGTCAAGAGAAACGTCCCCCTGACACACAGCCTTATCGACGCAGGTCACTGCGCCTTCTTCGGCTTCGCATCCAGGGCGCGCCTCAGCGCTTCTGGGCTCGAAAGCATTTATTCATCATTTCCCTGGGCTTCATGTATTATGGGGAAAACGAAGGGAGCGGCCATGGCGTTCGTCGAGTTTCGCGATGTGTGCAAGATATACCAGATGGGCGAAGTGGAAGTAGCCGCCGTGTCGGGCATGTCGTTCGACATCGAACAGGGCGAGCTCGTGGTGGTGGTGGGCCCGTCGGGCGCCGGCAAGACCACGCTGCTGAACATGCTCGGGGGCATGGATTCGTGCACGTCGGGCAGCATCGTGCTGGACGGCCGCGAGATAAGCGCCTTCGACGAGAAGGAGCTCACGTACTACCGCCGCTACGACATCGGGTTCGTCTTCCAGTTCTACAACCTGGTGCAGAACCTTACCGCCAAGGAAAACGTAGAGCTGGCAAGCCAGATATGCAAGGACCCGCTCGACGCCGCCGAGGTGCTCGACCAGGTGGGCCTGGCCGAGCGCATGGACAACTTCCCGGCCCAGCTGTCGGGAGGCGAACAGCAACGCGTGGCCATCGCCCGCGCGCTGGCCAAGAACCCCAAGCTGCTGCTCTGCGACGAGCCGACCGGCGCGCTGGACTACAACACGGGCAAGGCCATCCTGCGCCTGTTGCAGACCACGTGCTACGACACGGGCAAGACAGTCGTGCTCATCACGCACAACTCCGCCTTCACCGCCATCGCCGACCGCGTCATCCGGGTGCGCGAGGGGCGCGCCGACGACGTGCAGGTGAACCCGAATCCGCTGTCGGCGGAAACACTGGAATGGTAGCGGGCGGGTAGCCGCCCATGAGCTCGTTTGCAAAAGAGTTCCTGCGTGCGATTGCGGGCAAGCCCGGCCGCTTCCTGGCCATAGCGGCCATCGTGGCGCTCGGCGCGGGCTTCTATGCGGGCCTGCGCATGACGTCGCCCGATATGGACGTCGCGCTCGACCGCTACCTGGACGGCACCAACACCTACGACGTGCGCATCGTTTCGACGATGGGCCTGGAAGACGCCGACCTGCAGGCCCTGCGCGCGCTTCCCGACGTAGAAGCGGTCATGGGCGCGCGCCAGGCAGATGCGCTGGTGGACATCGACGGCAAGCCGTATACGGCGCGCATCCATTCGCTGCCCGCGGCGGCAAGCGCATCGACGTGCTCCGATGGCGCGACGGTCGAATCCGACGACCCCTCGTACCTGAACCGGCTCGTGCTGATGCAGGGCCGCTGGCCCGAACGTGCGGGCGAGTGCCTTATCCAGGAGGGCCGGGTGCTCAGCAAGGGCATACAGATAGGCACGCAGATAACGCTGACGCAAGGGGCGGCGCGCCTGTCCGACACGTTCGCCGAGCAGACCTTCACGGTGGTCGGCACGGCACAGGTGCCCTACTACGTGTCGTCTGCTGCCATCGACGCGAGCTCGCTCGGGTCGGGCGTCGTGCAGCAGGTGATGTACACGTGCGACCAGAGCTTCGCCGACGGCCTGCCCTACACCGATGCGTTCCTTACCGCCGTGGGCGCCCGTGCCGAGCGCAACGGGTCGCAGGCCTACGATGCGCTGGTCGAACGCGTGGTGGACGAAGCCTCGGCCATAGCCGACGAGCGCTGCGAGGCGCGCATGGAATCGCTCGTGAACGGCCTGTACGAGGGCATGACCACCTACGAGGGGCTCATGGACCTGGTGGGCTACCGCTTGTCGCACACGCAGGCCGAAATGGACGACCCCGAATTGCCCGAATGGCTGGTCATGGGGCGCGACAAGAACCCGGGCATGGCCTCGTTCCAATCCGACGCGCAGCGGGTAGACCGCATCGCCAGCGTTTTCCCCTTCATCTTTTTCCTGGTGGCCGCCCTGGTGGCGCTTACGAGCATGACCCGCATGGTCGACGAAGAGCGCCAGCTTATCGGCACGCACAAGGCGCTTGGCTA
>DMNP01000413.1 GCA_003452695.1 Eggerthellaceae bacterium | reverse complement strand
CCTTAGCCTGGACCACATAGTCTACCAGAACGCCCGGGATCTTGACTTCCTTGGGGTCGAGCGACTCCTTTTTGGCAAGGTATTCCACCTGCACGATCACGATGCCGCCGCTGTTCTTGGCGGCCGACGCCACGGCCAGGCCCTCGTTCATCACGCTTTCGTGCGCAAACGATATGTTGCCGTTCTCGTCGGCCGTCGTGCCGCGCAGCAGCGCCACGTCCAGCGGGAAGCTCTTGTAGAACAGGTACTCCTCGCCTTGGAATTCGATGAGCTCGCAGGCGTCCTCGGTGGTCTCGGGGTTCATGCGCCCGCCCTCCACGCGCGGGTCCACGAACGTGCCCAGGCCCACTTTCGTGATGAGGCCGGGGCGCCCGGCCGCGATCTCGCGCCACAGGTTCACGATAACGCCCTGCGGCAGGCAGTGGCACTTGATGTCGCCCGACTGCACGAGCTTGTTCAGCGCGAAGGCCGACCCGATGTGCGCGCCCGACCACTGCGTGACCAGGCCGGGGCCCGCCTCGCCGAGCACGGTGACGCCGCGCGTCTTCCAGTCGCCCATCGCGCAGCCCTGCTTCAGGTTGATGTTGCACGGGTGGCCGGTCTCCTTGAAGTTATCGCGAATCGCGCGGCCCACTTCCTCGGCCCAGCCAGACAGGCCCATGCCCGCCAAGCCGACCGTCGCCCCATCGGGAATGAGCTTCGCCGCCTCCGCGGCCGTGATGAACTTCGCCATTATGCTGCCTTTCTCGAATGGTGGGTAAGACAACGGGGACGGAGGGTGTTGTCTCCTTCGCCCCCGCTGATGCATTGCGTGCGGATGCTACGAGCGTGCGTACTGCTTGGCCAGCTGGCGGCCTGCAATGTAGACCATGATCTCGTCGGTGCCGCCGGCAATCTGCATGCCGCGCAGGTCGGTCCAGATGCGCCCGATGCGCGTTTCGGTGGTGTAGCCCAGGCCGCCGAAGATCTGCATGGCCTGCGATGCCACCTCCACGCACGCCTTCACGGCGTAGTACTTCAGCAGGGCCGAATCGATGCGCACCGATTCGTCGTTGTCCATCTTCCAGAGCGTCTTGTACAACATGTTGCGCGAGTTCTGCAGCGCGATTTCCATCTCGGTCAGCTTCAGCTGGATAAGCTGGTAATCGGCTATCGGGCGCCCGAACGTCTGGCGCTCGGTCACGTAGGCGGCGGCGTCGTCCATGGCGGCCTGCGCCGTGCCGATGCACTGCGCCACGATAAGGCAGCGCTCGGTCTCGAAATTCTTCATCAGGTTGAAGAAGCCCTTGCCCGGCTCGCCGATGCGCATGTCCTCGGTCAGCACGACGTCGTCGAAGTACATCTCGCAGAACGCGGCCACCTTGTTGCCGATCTTGTGCAGCGGCGCGGTGGAGAGGCCGGGGGTGTCGCGCGGCACGATCCACATCGACATGCTGCGGTTCTCGCGCGCCGGGTCCTCGTCCTTGGCGATGACCAGCACGTTCGGGAACACTTCGCCCTGCGTTACCCAGGTCTTCTGGCCGCTCAGCTTGTAGGTGCCGTCTTCCTGCTTGCGGGTGACGCAGGTCATGGCCTGGTTGTCGGACCCCGCTGCCGGCTCGGAGAATCCCAGCGAGAAGATGGGCTGGCCGCTTTCCATGTAGTTTTCCATGGCTTCGGCAATTTGCTCGTCGGTGGCTCCGAAATCGATGAAGTCGCGCATGGCCAGCGCGTTGTTCAACGTGGGCAGCATGCAGCCGGAGTAATGCGCGAACTCCTCGGTCAGCAGGCCGAGCGTTACCAGGTCGGTGTCGATGCCCTCGTATTTCTCGGGGATGCCCATCAACCCGAAGCCGTTTTCCATCCAGGCGGAGGTCAGCTCTTCGCTCATCTGGTGGTTTTCGTACATCTCGCGGATCTGCTCCTCGCTGGTGTAGCGCTCGCAGAACTCCTTTATGCTGTCGACGAGCAGCTCCTGTTCGTCCGTTAGGCGGAAGTCCATTTTCTCGTCCCTTCTCGTCAGGCTTCTGGCAGATTGCGGATAGGTTCTATCCAACTGCAAGTATATGATGCCCCGCCTGCGCTGCCTTCTGCGTCGTTGGTCAGATTCGGAAACTGCCCATGAAGCCTGGCGCAGGAGGCTGTCAAAAAGTTACTTTTCATGGCCCGGCCAGCGGTGGGGGCGGGGAGAGGGGATTCGGGCTTAGCTTCGGCTTTGCCTTAGTATTTATCGGGAACTCTATGTTAAACCACCGTTGACATCCCGCAGGTCAGTTGCGCGCACTGAATATAACGACCAGGCGGTTTTATTCACGTGATCTTCCCGTCCCCGCCGCTGCCCCGGCCGCAGAAAAGTAACTGCGGGATGCGCGGGATGTGCGAGTGCCGCACAGCGCTCCATCGCCGCCTTTGCTATGATGGGCGCGTGGGATACGCGGAATGGTACGAACATATTTCAGCCCCTTTCCGGAGCGATGCTGCGCGCCGGGTCGTCGGCTTGCTGGACCGTGGGCTCGTGGCTCTAGTGGCGTGCGGCTACGGTGGGGCGCTCGCGTGGCTGGCGGTATGCCAGGATGCGCGCATCCTGCGTGCGGTGCTCGTGCCCCTGGCGACGTTTCTTCTGGTTACCGTTGTGCGCAAACTGCTGGATGCGCCGCGCCCCTACGAACAGTTCGACATCGACCCCATCATACGCAAAGATACCCGCGGCCTTTCCCTGCCGAGCCGCCATATTGCCAGCGCCGTCATCATCGCCTTCGCGCTTGCCTGGCTGAACCCGCTCTGGGGAGCCCTGGGCTTCGTCGCCTGCGCCGTCGTTGCCTTCACGCGCATCGTCGGCGGCGTGCATTTCCCGCGCGACGTAGCCGCCGCAGCCGTCCTGTCTGCGCTCTGCGGCCTTGTCGGCTTCTTCGTCCTGTAGCCTTCCCGGACTGCGCCCGGCAACCGTGTGCGACCGCCCGCCAAGTCATGGGCAGTTCTGCGATAGTCGCGCATTGTGAAGAAGTCGCGTAGCCCGCAGGGCAAATCGGGGGCTGTGCTATCATGCAAAGGCTTGTCTTGGCCTTGGTCGGAAACCAAGGCAGAAAGGGAGAACCAGAAATGAAACAGGGAATTCATCCGGATTATATGGATTGCACGGTAACGTGCAGCTGCGGCAACACGTTCCAGACGCGTGCCACCAAGCCCGAGCTGCGCGTTGAAATCTGCAACGCTTGCCACCCGTTCTACACGGGCCAGCAGAAGTTCGTGGACACCGGCGGACGCGTGCAGCGTTTCGCCGACAAGTTCGGCTCCGCAACCGACCTGGTTGCCGCCCGCGAGGCGGAGCGCAAGGCCAAGCGTGCCGCCGAAGTGGCCGCTGCCGAGGAGAAGCGCAAGGCCGAGCGCGAGGCCAAGGCCGCCGAGAAGGCGAAGCGCGCCGAGGAATTCGCCAAGAGGGCTGCCGAGAGGGCCGAGAAGGAAGCCGCCGAAGCCGCCAAGGCTGAAGCCGCTACCGAAGCCGCTGAAGTGGCCGAAGCCGCCGAGGCTGCTGCTGCCGAGGTTGCCGCCGAAGAGGCCCCTGCCGAAGAGGCTGCCGAATAGGCGAAGCCCGCAGCGTTTCCACAAACGAGATAGTGCATAGAAAGAGCCCGGTTCGCCCGGGCTCTTTCTCTGTTCAGGTGCTCGATCTTCTCGTGGCCTGGCCAAGTATTCCTCGAATCATTATTTGCGATGTAAAACGTCTCAAATCGCCTCAGTACGGAATTTGCCCTGAAAAACTCGTGGTTCACGGCATGAAAACGCCTTGTACGGAGCTCGAAAGGCAGAAACCTCACCGTTCATTGCAGGTTTCTGCCGTCATATTCCGTACAAAGCAGCTTTATGGCGGTTCGCGTTCCGTACAACAGGCGTTTCTTCAGGATTTCGTGAATGCTCCTATGAGATGCGCGGTTCCCAGGCGATGAACGCCCACGTCACTTTCCGGTCCTCGGACAGGTGGAAACCCCGTTCGTCCTGTATGAGGTTGTCGGTAAGCCAGCCGCGCATCCGCCCGGGAATCGCCGCCAGCTCGTCTTCGTCCACCAGCTCGCGCACGGCGTCGGTCACGATTTTCGCGAAGCCCGTGCAGGCGTCCTCGAAGCTTTCGTACAGTTCCATGCGCACGCTGGGGATGTATGCCACCTCGGGGTTGATGCCCGCAGCTGCCAATATGTTGAAGGCGTACAGGAAGTCGCGCCCGAGCCGCCTGTCCAAGCCGGCTGCCTGCAACAGCCGCTCGTCGGTGCGCGGCGACGGCCCGCAGGGCAGGGTGATGCACACGCGCCGGCGGGCGACCCGGTCAAGCTTCATCAGCGCAGCACGCAGGTCGTCGGTGGCAATGGAGCGCGATGCCAGCGCCACGTCCACGCTGTCGGGGCCTATTCCGCACGCATCCCAGTCATCGGCCCAGCCCATCAGGCGCGCCTCGACTCCCGAAACGCCTAGCGACTGCTGGTCGGCCCGCATGACGTCCAGCATTCCGCGCGAAAAGTCGCAGGCGATAACCCGGTTGCCCGCCTGCGCGAGCGGCGTTGCCAGCGCGCCCGTCCCGCAGCCCATGTCCAACACGGTCTCGCCGGGCATCACGCCGGCAAGATCCAGAAACATGCGCACGTAGCCTTCCTGGCTGCCGTGCTTCACGGGGAAGGTCTTGGCCTTCTCGTCCCACACGGCGGGGTCGTCGGCATGCTTGCGAGCCACCTGAAGCCGCTTCCATTCCTCGTTCCAGTCGGTTGTCGTCAGCAACGATTCGTATTCGCCCATGCGTCCGCCTTCCTCTATCCGCGCGAACCATCCTGTTACATCCTATCAGGTAACGTGCACGATGGGCGGAGGTTACCTGGCGAATCCGTGCTTGCTTTTAGCGCGCAGGCCTGCGACGGGACGGGGAGAGGGGAGAGGGGAGAGGGGCAAGGCGATTCTACAGCGCACATTTCCTGATGAACCCTAAAGCAGAGCCGAAGCCAAACCCGAATCCCCTTTCCCCGCCCCGTGCGTTGGCCCCGCGCGCGAAAAGCGTTGCCCCGCGCGTCGCCCCGGTGCGTCGCCCCGGCTCGTCGGCCTTGCAAACTGAAACCCATGCGTCGCTCCGCCGGCAACTCTGCTGCGATCGGCGAGTTCGCTCAAGATGGGCGTATAATCATCGGGTGATGCATGCGACTGGCGATGCGTCCGACCTCGTCGGGTGCATTGCTTCAAAAGCCGAGCGAGAGGACGCAACCATGCAGGTAGAGCTTCTGTACCACACTCCCGAGCCGGAACGCGCCGTGGCCACGGCCGCGCGCCTGTGCTATGCGCCCATCGGTGCGAGCGAGCTTATGGAATCGCTTTCAGACGAGGGGATACGCAAGGTCCTTGCCACAATATTGGCCAGCGGGCACCTGTCCACGCTCGAACACGCCAGCTACACCTTCGCCATCGACGGCGTATCGCGCGCGCTCACGCACCAGCTGGTGCGCCACCGTTTGGCGTCGTTCAACCAGCAAAGCCAGCGCTACGTGAAGTTCGCCGAGGGCCTGGATGTGGTGAAGCCCGCTTCGATTGCCGAAAACGACGAGGCCAGCCACCTGTTCGACGAGATGATATCCAAGACCATCGAAACCTACCAGGCGTTCCTGGAAGCCGGCATCCCCGCCGAGGACGCGCGCTACATCCTGCCCAACGCGGCAGAGACGAAAATCGTCGTGACCATGAACATCCGCGAGCTGCTGCACTTCTTCAACCTGCGCTGCTGCAACCGCGCGCAGTGGGA
>DMNP01000233.1 GCA_003452695.1 Eggerthellaceae bacterium | reverse complement strand
TGGTGGAGCCCTTCGGCCTGGACGAATGCTGGCTGGACGTGACCGGGTCGCTGGCGCTGCACGGCGGCGACGTGCGCGTCGTG
This sequence comes from Eggerthellaceae bacterium, assembly GCA_003452695.1. Taxonomy (GTDB): domain Bacteria; phylum Actinomycetota; class Coriobacteriia; order Coriobacteriales; family Eggerthellaceae; genus UBA9715. The sequence continues at coordinate 3,040 of DMNP01000233.1, read as the reverse complement.
GCCGGCGAGATATCCGAACGCGTGAAGGCCGAGCTGGGCTGCACCGTTTCCATCGGCGTGTCGTGGAACAAGATATTCGCCAAGTTCGGCAGCGACTACCGCAAACCCGACGCCATCACCTTCATCACGCGCGAGAACTACCGCGATGTGGTGTGGACGGCGCCTGTGCGCGACCTGCTGTACGTGGGACCGGCCACCGAGCGCAAGCTGCACGGCTACGGCATCGAGACCATCGGCCAGCTGGCCCATGCCTCGGATGCCTACCTGCAGCGACGGTTCGGCAAGATAGGCTTCGTGCTGCGCACCTTCGCCCGCGGCGAGGACGCCACGCGCGTGAAACCCTACGACCCGGACGCGCGCGACGTGCTGCGCGAGATAAAGAGCTACGGCAACGGCCTGACGGCGCCCCACCCCATCACGACGCCCGCCGACGCCCGCGCCCTGATATGGCTTCTTGCCGAATCGGTGGCGCAGCGCATGCGCGAAGGTGGCGTGCAGGCGCGCACCGTGGCCATCGGCGTGCGCAACGACACCGACCTTTCGGGCTATGGATGCCAGGTGAAGCTGCGCAAGCCGACCGCCGCCACGCGCCATATCGCCCATGCGGCCTGGGCGCTGCTGGCATCCCGCGAGCCGATGGACGAGGATCATCCGCTGCGCGCCCTGCACGTGCGCGCCACAGACCTCGTGGAACCCGCGCATTGCGAGCAACTGGCGCTGTTCAACGCCGACGGCCCCGACTGGGAAGGGCTCGACCATTGCATCGACGAGCTGCGCCGGCGGTTCGGCAACACCTGCATCGTGCGCGGAACCGAGCTTCTGGACGGGTCGCTTGCCGGGCTGGACATAAAAGACGAGAACACCGTGCACCCGGTGGGCTATTTCCACCGCTAGCGGCTGAAGGCGAAGGTGAAGGCCATGGTGAAGGGAATTGAGAGCAGGCGCAAGCATTACGTGGAGGTCCTGGCGCGCACGGACGAGGACGGCGCCGTCACACCCGTCTCCATAACCTGGGAGGACGGACGCACCTTCGAGATAGACCGCGTGCTGGACCGGCGCCGCGCCGCATCGCTGAAGGTGGGAGGAACCGGCACGCGCTATCTGGTGCGCATCGGCAATGCGACCACCTACCTGTTCCACGAGAACCCCCGCTGGTTCGTGGAAGAGAAGGTCTTGGAGCGAAGCGGCGCGGTCGCCTTCGGCGTAACGCCCAGGAACAGCTCCGCATAGGATGCGTCCAGGTAATCGCACCAAAGCGGCTGGTCATCGGCCTTGTCGTAGGCCCGCAACGCGGAATCCAGCTGGTGCGCGCCGCGTTCGGCATGCTTCTGCGCCTCGGGCACCAGGCCCGCAATCGGGGCGGCGATATAGCTGCGCACGCGATCGAGATAGGCATCGTCCACTTCGACCAAAAACGCCCTGCCGACCAGGTCGAGCACTTCCTGCAATTGCGCGGTCACACGTCCAGCTTCGATTGTCATATGCAGCTCCATTCCCTAAACCGCCCACAATGGGAACGCCCAAGCCCTTTGGCTTATCGGGAATGTGTCAGACGCCATGCAAACGACGGCGCCCATCCCGATTTCCCTCTTCAGTGCCGCGAACTCGACGGGCACGTCGGGGGAGGCGACCGGGTCGAGGGCTGGGAAATTCTTAACATCTCCCTTTCTCGGGGAGGCGGTCCGTTTGATTTCCACGGGATGCAATCGCCCGTCCTTCTCGATTAGCAGGTCGATTTCCTTCTTGTCGTTGTTGCGGAAGAACGCGAGGGGCGGACGCAGGCCCCTGTTGGAATAGCTCTTGTAAATCTCGTTGAACGCGTACGTCTCGAAGACCTGGCCGCTCATCGCCCCGAGCTCGAGCGTCTCTGCTCCGTGCCAGCCGGAGAGGTAGGCCGCCAAGCCCGTGTCGGTGAAGTGCATGACGGGCTGCTTGTTCAGCCGCTTCAATAGGTTGTTCGAGTATGGCTGCACGATTTTCACAAGGTACGAGCTTGCAAGTAGGGAAAGCCATGCTTTCGCCGTCTTTTGGTCTATGTCTGCGATTCTGGCGAGCTCGGCGTACACGATGGGCTTCGAGGTGAGCGCGGCACATGCCCCCATGAAACGGCGGAACCTTAGCTCGTCACCGACTTGAGCAAGATCGCGTATGTCGCGCATAACGTACGTGTCGATGTAGGACTCGTATCCGCCGTCGCGCAGGTCGTCGGGCAGCGCCCTGATTCCGGGCAGAGAGCCCGCTGCTATGCGCTGGTACGCCTCCGCCACCCCGAATTGCGGCATATGGGAGGTCCTGTCTACAAAATAGTCGGGAGAGGGGTCGAATGGCCGCGAAGGCATGCCGGCGATTTCGGCGTTCGACAGCCCGAGCATCTCGATTATCCCGGCGCGTCCTGCGAGCGACTCCGAAACCTCCTTCATGAGGTGAAGCGGTTGCGAGCCGGTGAGCCAGAAACGCCCGTTCTCGTCGGATTCGTCTGCGGCGATCTTGATGAAGGGCAGCAGTTCGGGGGCTTTCTGAATTTCGTCGATGAGGACCGGGGGGTTGTAGCGCTGCAAGAACAGCTCGGGGTCCTCCTTCGCTGCGATCCTGAGCGCCGTGTTGTCGAGCGTGACGTACGAGCGCGCAACGCCTCGCTCCTCATCCTGTTTGGCAAGGTGCTTGAGCATGGTCGTCTTGCCAACCTGGCGGGGCCCTGTCACCACGACGACTTTGAAATGTTCCGAGTACCGCCTGACCACCGTCTCAAGCGCTCGCTCAATATACATGGTTCTCCAAATCTCTCAAATCTGGAATTAATTCCGTTTTTGAGTATATCACAGGGGTAGAGAGTGGCAGGGGGCCGGTGACAGGGGAGGCTGTCTAAATAATGCAACGTGTCGAATCGTGGGGCAATTAGTGTCCATACTTTGCTTTTACGGCAGATGGCATTATGAAAAACACCAGTTCACAGAGTTAACGATGAAAGCACTCATAGAAAGTATGGACACTAATTCCATGCGATCCTGCTTGCAAGGGCATTTTTGGACAGTCTGAGGGG
>DMNP01000104.1 GCA_003452695.1 Eggerthellaceae bacterium | reverse complement strand
CGTTGTTCTCGGCATAGGTGACCGAGCAGGTGGCATATACGATCGATCCGCCCGCACCCACGTGGCCGGCCGCCGATTTCAGCAGCGCAAGCTCCGTCTGCACCAACTCGTCGATGCGCTCGGGCGTTATCCTCCAGCGAATCTCCTGATGCCGACGAAGCGTTCCCAGGCCCGAGCAGGGGGCGTCGATGAAAACGGCGTCGAAGGTCTGGTCCGGCAAAATGGCATCGAGGCGCGTCGCGTTGCCGGTGACGATGCGCTCGATGCGCACGCCGTAGTCGCGCGCGCGGTCGCGCAGCAGCTCTGCCTTGAAGCCGTGGCTATCCATGGACGTTATGTTCAGCTGGTCGCCGTACAGGCGATACGCCATCGATTGCAACATGATGGTCTTCGTGCCGCGGCCCGCTCCCACTTCCAGCAGCGACTCGGGCGCGCCGCCCTCCAGGACCGCTGCGGCCACGGCCTGCGCCGACGCATCCGACACGAGAATCTTCCCCTGCTGGAACAAGCGCCGAATGCGGCCGTCTGCAAGGGACCTCGCCTTCGACACGCGATAGCAGCCCGCAGGCGCGATGCCGCCCGATTCGGCCGGCTGCAACTCTGCGCCCACCTCCTTGAACAGCGAGATAACCTCGTCGTCGCTTGCCTGCAGCGCATTCACGTGAATGAACAGCGGGGCCTGGTCGTTCGCCGATCGCATCAGCTCGATGGCCGCGGCCGATCCCATGTCCTCGATGAGGCGCCGCGCAAGCCAGGTGGGAAACGCGTACAGCAGCGCAAGGGCCCCGATGCTGGACGTCGGGTCGCCGAAGGGGAAGGACTCGGCGCTTGTCAGGATGCGGTGCAGCACCGCATTGGCAAGGCCCGCTGCGCTCGGGGCCACCGCGCGCACGAGCTCGACGCCCTGGTTCACGGCCGCATGGGGCTCTTTGCGCAGGTAGATTACCTCGTATGTGGATATTCGCAGCGCATCGCGCACGTCGGGTTTAATGTCGCGGGGACTTGCCAGGCAACGGTTTATGACTTCGTCGAGCGAACCGGACGTGCTGACAACGCCGAGGGTGAGAAGCGTTGCGAATGCGCGGTCGGCAGGTGATATGCGCGACCGGTCGATAGTCGATTCGATGACCTCCTGGGCGAAGGCGTTGCGCCGGCGCACCCGCTGGGTTGCATAGAGCGCCGCCAAGCGGCCCGGGCTGGCATCGCACTTTTCGAACTGGTCGCGGAAATCGGTTATCTTCGGTTCCCTGCGCGCCTGCAGGCTCGGGTCGTTCTCGGCCAGCGCCTCGGCCTTTTGGCGCACCTTTTCCTCGGAGCGCGAAACCGAACGTGGCTTGCGGTCCGGGTCCTTCTTGCGCGGATCCAGCTCGCCGCGGTAGATGGGGCTCTTGTCTTCGACGAGATGGTCCATCTTCTGCTTGTCGAACGATTTCTTGCTCTTCACGCGGCGTTCCCTGTTGGGCGTCCAGCTGCGCGGCCGCCGCCGCTCGTTCTGCGATTCCCCGGAATCGGCGTTGCCGCGTTCGAACCTGTCTTTCTCGGTCATGCTCTCCCCCACGTAAGCATCGAGTTCTTCGCTCCTTGGATGCCCGCTGCGAACGAACGGGCGTCCATGCTCTTCTTTCCCTGCGGTTTCAGCTGTTCGATTTCCACCGGCCCGTCTGCGGCCATGGCGAACAGGCGCTTCTCCCTGAACAGCGCCTGGCCCGCTGCAAGTCCGGCGCAGATGCCGGCCGCGCGCTCGTCGCCGGGAACCGATGCCCGCTGCACGGTTACGCTGCGGCCCGCCAGCATGGCATGCGCCGCATGGGCGTCGTCGGAAGCGCGGACTTTCGCGCAAAGGGCGCAGGCAGTATCCGCAGGGTCCAGATCCAGCTCGCGCGATTCCAGCTTGGGTGCATAGGTAACGCCCCGTTCGGGCTGTTCGGTCCATTCGATGGTGCCGGATTGCAGCTCGTCGAGCGCTTCCAGCAAAAGGCGGGAACCGGCCTTTGCAAGCGCGCTTTCCAAGTCGGCCAGATACACCCCCGCAAGCGGCACGGACGCGCGCTTGCAGTAGGCGCCCGTGTCCAGCCCCTCTTCCATGCGCATGATGCACACGCCGGTCTCGTCGTCGCACGCCAAGATGGAGCGCTGCATCGGGGCTGCGCCGCGCCAACGGGGCAGCAGCGACGTGTGAACGTTCAAGCAGCCATGGCGAGGAACGCCCAGCGCTTCGGGCGGGAATATGATGCCGCACGCCGCGACGCATATCACATCGGGATCGAACGCGCGCAGGCGCTGTATGGCATCGCCTTCCCTCAGGCTCTTCAGGGTTACGACCGGTATCCCCCGCTTCACGGCGGCGACCTTCACCGGGGACCCCACCAGTTGCCTGCCGCGCCCGCGCACGGCATCGGGCCGCGTGAACACGCCCACCACATCGTGGGCATCTGCCAGCGCATCGAGTATGCTTGCAGCCAGCTCGGGCGTTCCCATGAACACGACGCGCATTATCGCACCTTTGGAATGGACGTGTCGCCTGGTTTTGCCCCGGCCTTGCGCGCATCCTCGTATGCTGCCAGCGCCCTGATGCGCTCGCGCGGGGATGCGCTCTCGAAAAGCGTTATGCCGTTCAGATGATCGATTTCATGCTGCAGGCAGCGTGCGAGCAGCCCATCGCCCTCCACCTGCCATTCCTCGCCGTTCAAGTCGTAGTACTTCACGCGGACCCACGTCCTGCGCTCGATGGGAATCGATATGCCCGGGCACGACAGGCAGCCTTCCTCGTCGGTTTCGAGTTCGCCGTCGAGTTCCAGGATCTCGGGGTTGACGAGCACGAGCGGGTCGCGCACGTCCTCGGGGCTGACGTCGATGACGATGAGGCGCTTCAAAACGCCCACCTGCGGTGCGGCTATGCCCACCCCGTCGCTTGCGTACATGACGCGCTCCATCTGCTTGGCCAGCTTCTTCAGGCTGCGGTCGTGCAGGTCGCACGGCTCGCATACCTGATTGAGCAGCGGGTCGGGCGACGTGATAATCTTCAGCATGCAGCACTTCCTTCTAGAGATTTCAATGGGCATGTGGTGCGACAAGTATAGCCTCTTGCGCGGCGGCGCCATGCAGCCGGCAAAGCGCCTGCATGAAAACTACTGCACGACGGGCTTGTGGGCGGCGCGTTTGGCCGCCACGGCCTTCTGCAGGTCGACGATGGCGGCAAACACCATCTCGCGCTCTTCGGGCGAGAGCGCAGAATCGCTTTTCAGCTGGGCATTCATGCCGACGAGCGTGGATTCCATATCGCCGATTTCCAGCTCTTCCACCAGAAACCGCACGGTCGATTCCAAGTCCTCCCCTTCCGCGGTTGCAGCGGATGTCATCGCGCCGGCTGCACGGGGGGCCATCTGGGACGCGCGCGCGACGATTTCCGCGGCCGTAGCCGCCGGGTTGGATTCGAGCGTGGAAAGCAGGCATTCGGCCAGCTGGCCGTTGGTTGCATCGTGCCATTGCGTCTGGGCAAGCGAATCGGCATGACGCAGCGCAAGCGAGGGGTTCTGCGCGAGCAGGCTGACGAAGCGCCTTTCGAAGCGACGGCGGCTGCGCTCAGCCGACGACAGCGCCACGGCATCTTCCGGCGCCGCGGCCTGCTGGTTTTGCCGGCTCGCATCCTGGCGGTCGTAGACGCGGGGGACGGCGAGCGCGGCCAACGCGTCGAGGGCATCCTGTTCCCGCATCCGCAGGCGCCCTGCAAGCTGCACTGCGTAGTCCTTGGCCAGCATGGAGCCCTTTATGGGCGCGAGCACCGACAGCGCATCGGCCATGGCGCGCGTGCGGCCTTCGGGGCTTTCCAGGTCGTGCACGGCCAGGCGCCGGTCTATGCCATAGGCGATGAGCGGCTTGGCATCCTGCACGAGCGCGCGCAGCGCGTCGGCGCCGCGTTGCGCCACGAAGTCGGCCGGGTCCAGGTCGTCGGGAAGCGTGACGGCGCAGAGCTCGATGCGCGCCTTGCCCGCTTCGGGCGTCATGCTCTCGTCGATGAAGCCGAGCGCACGGTCGGCCGCGCGCTGTCCCGCGGCATCGCCGTCGAACAGGTAGACGATGCGCTTGGAGGCATGGCGCGAGATTATCCGGATATGCTGCAGGGTGAGCGCAGTGCCCAAGGTGGCCACCGCGTTGCCGATACCACTTTCGTGCAGCGCTATCACATCGGTGTAGCCCTCGACGATTATGGCCGTGCCCGACGTGGTCATGGAAGCCTTCGCCTTGTCCAGGCCGTACAGCACGCTGGATTTGTGGAACAGGGGCGTTTCCTGGGAATTCAGGTACTTCGGCTCGCCTTCGCCGATTACCCTCCCGCCAAAGGCGATGCATTCGCCCTGCGGGTCGCGGATGGGAAACATCACGCGGTTATAGAAGCGGTCTGAAACGCTGCCGTTGTCGCGCTTCACGGCAACGTTGGCCTCGACCATCTCATCGTGCGTGAAGCCCTTGGCGCGCAGATGGCGCACGAGCGCGCCGCGCCCCGGCGCAAAGCCGAGGGTCCAGGTGGCCGGCACGCGACCGCCCAGGCCCCGGCCCGAAAGGTATGCGCGCGCCGCATCGGCATCGGGCGATTTGCCGCGCATGAGCTGGGCATGGTAGAACGCGCAGGTTTCCGCGCAGACATCGCGCAGACGGGCTTTGCGGCTCGTGGAAACGCGACCCTTCCCGTCGTCGGCTATGTCGATGCGATACCGGTCGGCCAGCGTGCGCACGGCGTCGGGAAAGCTGACGTCGTCCATCTTCATCACGAAGCCGAACGCGTCTCCGCCCTCCCCGCATCCGAAGCAGTGCCAGACCTGCCGCGCGGGGTCTATCTTGCACGAGGGCGTCTTCTCGTTGTGGAAGGGGCAGCAGCACCAGTAATCGCGCCCCCGCTGGCGCACGGGCACGCGCTCGCCGAACAGCGCCACCAAGTCGACCGCTTCGCGGACTTTCTGTATGTCTTCATCGCTAATTGCCATGCGGGTATAATAGCGCAAAACAACTGCGCGGCCCGAATGCGGCGCGCATCGCAGAAACGGGAGCCCCACGAACATGAGCACCGAAGAAATACCCTATCTTACGCTCGACCCCGCAGTGGAAGAGGCCATACGAGCCGACCGTGCGGCCAATTGGAAGAACCCGCACGCCTTC
>DMNP01000009.1 GCA_003452695.1 Eggerthellaceae bacterium | reverse complement strand
CAACACGTTTTGGCCTATAACCCTACTTTTTTTCTCCGCGTGGTAGAATACAGTCAATCGCGGTGGTAGGCCTCGGCCGACACCTGGGAAAGCCCGATGCGTCGGGCTTTCCTTATGCCTGCGATACCCCGTTAGATTTTATCGTCTGCTCAGGTAAACCCTATCAAAATGCCCGTTTTAATTGTCTCGGCCCAACTGCATGGTCGGCCAAAACGTGTTGGTAATTCCGAGGGTATGCGCAGGTCAAGTGAAGTATCGAGCGGCTGATGGGCAAGAAAAAGCGCCCTGATTGCAACGGGGATATGATCAGGTACGGGAGCCTAGTCATTCCCTTGCCAATGGCGTGACATAGTTTGGAAAACAATGTAGGAACAGGGGTTCTATGGATTTCAACAATCTAACTGGGCAGTGTTTTCCCAGAGATTTGGATTTCTATCCTGCGATACCATCTCCTCCTAGCAATTCTTCGATCGAGGAGGTGGTATGCATGGCGTTCGAGGAGCTGCTCGAATCATCTGGTGATCCGTTGTCTCAGATGAGACGAATAGGGTTATCCGAGTTGTACGCGGCGCAGGTGAGGATGGAGCTTTGATGGCTCAGGAGGCACGGAAGCTCGTGCGAATCGCTCGGCGAGGCGTGCCTGGCACGCATCGAGCCTATGGGCGGGAGCGGGACTGCGAGGAAGGTGAGGTCCATATTTAGACGGTAAGCTGATTTACCACGGACAAAAATCGACATGGACTCGCGCGACTGCTTCTCGCTGCTGCTCGTGGGCCAGTCCACGCTCGTCTAGCAGCTCTCGCGTCAGCCCTACGAGGCGCTGCGCCAGCGGATAATCGTCCATTACCAGATGGCGGGCCTCGACGAGGCCGCCTCGGCGGCCTACGTCCGCGAGATGCTGGCCAAGGCCTGCGGCGACCCCGGCATCTTCGACGACGCGGCGCTCGCTTCGGCGCACGGCGCCTCGGGCGGCTCGGTGCGGCGGCTGAACGCCGTGGTGGCCAACGCGCTCATGATCGGCATGCAGCAGCAGGCGCGCGCCGTGACGGCCGAGATGGTCCGCTCGGCCGCCGAGCAGGCGTGGCTGCTATGACGTGCCCGATCGACGCGCTCCCCGCGTTCTACTGCGAGCACCGGGACGTCTACGAGCTCTGCGACCTCATGGAATGCGCCGAGTGCACCGCCGAGGACGGCGAGGGGGTCTTCTGGGACGCGGGTGCGCCGATGGCGCACACCTCCGGGCCAGACGATTGCGGCGACTGGGACATACCGTTCTGAAGGGAAGCGAGGCGGCTTCCGGGCCGCCTCGGCGTCACATTAGTTAGCGTGACGTTTGGGAGGGTTTGCAAAGTGACGTTCAACACACAGAGTTCTTCGACCTCATCCCCAAGGCGATCTCCCTCATCTACAACGTCCACGTCGGCCTCATTTGCTACGTCATAGCCGAGCGCAAGGGCTACTACGACGAGTGCGCCGAGAACGCCCTCCTGGACCCAAGGTCAGTAGACGGCTACTCGCCCCTCATCTTCGCTGATGCCGGCTACACCCTCAACAAGACCGGCGAGATGCTCTACCGGATCCTCGAGAACTGGTAGCGATTCGCAGCTCCTGCTCCGTCAGCCCGAACAGCATCAATTCTATATATTGCCAATACTATACCGTTTTTGGTATAGTATTGGCATGACATACTACAACGACATATACGAGCACGCGGTGGACAGGCATTACCTGTTCACCACGCTCGACGCCCAAGAGCTAGGCATACCCGTGATCGAGCTCACGAAGCTCGCGCACCGGGGAAGGCTAGAGGCCCTGGGAAACGGCGTGTACCGCCTCGCCCGCAACGTTCCGAGCGAGTCCGACCCGTACGCCGTTGCGGTGGCCCGCGCGGGAGAAGGCGCGTTTCTCTACGGCGAGTCCGTCATCGCCCTGCTGAGCCTAGCGCCCACCAACCCCGAGGTCATCAACGTGGGCACCACGCGCCGAGTGCGCAAGGCCTTCCCAGAAGAAGTGAATCTCGTCCGCGTGAAAGACGCCGGCAAGCTAACCGTTTACGAGGGGATCGCGTGCCAGCGGGCGAAGGACGCGATAGCGGCGTGCAGGGGAGCCGTCATGCCCGAGCGCCTTAAAGCCGCCGCCGTGCGTGGCGTCGAGCAAGGATACATTACGGCCCGCGAGGCCGAGGAGCTGGAAGGGGAAATGGGATGGTAGCGAAGAGGCCGAACAGCAAGAGGAACCTCGACATGGCCCTGCGCCGCATGGGAGGCGCCGACGAGGAGTTCGTCCGCAGACGCACGCTCGTCGCGAACGCGATAGTGGGAAATCTGATGCCGGCAGGCGCCGTGAAGGGCGGATCTGCCATGAAGATCCGCTTCGGCGACAAGTTCACCCGAGCCTCCACCGACTTCGACGCCGCCCGACAGGAAACCCTCGAGATCTTCCTGCGCGAGCTCGGCGACGCACTCGCCGAAGGATGGGAGGGGTTCGAGGGCCGCGTGGTGCCCAAGCAGCCCGCCCACCCGACATCTTCGAGCAGCTTCCCGAATACAAAGAAGAAGGAGTTCGCCCGCCGGATCTACGAGATAATCCGTGAGGAGCAGATGAAAGAGAAGAAGGAAGCCGGAGCCGCCGCCAAAACCGCCGCTACGCAAGAAGGCGAAGAACCGAAGCCCCAAACCCGCACCGACGAAAACTAACCAGACACCATAACCATCCGCTCCCATCCGCCCAGGGCGTTTCTGCGCCAGATACCGTATTCTCGATAGCAAACGCTCTTATTATTTCTGCCGCCCAGGCGGGGCATCGGTGCCGGCATGCGCTCAACAACCAGGCCCTTTTCTAGGCATCTTTATCCGCTCCGAATCGATCTAGCCGCTTTGCGCTGTCGGCGGACCTGGCAACCAGGCCATCTTGACGTGATTCGTGGTCGGCCGGGCAGCCCTCTACATTATACCAGCCAGCTTCATCGCGAATGCCCTATGCAGCTATTGAGTCGGCTACAGTGCGCATGTTAAAATCTCTATGGAAACATATGGGAGATTGGATATAGGATGACATACGATAAGACGCAGGCAATCTACTCGTCTACCGCGTTGGCGAGCAGGCAGCGCGAGGTGAAGGACGCCGCGCGCGAGGGGGTTGTGCACATCACCGAGAACGGCAACGGGGCGTTCGTGTTCTGCTCGGAGGACGTGTTCGCCGCCGAGCTCGAGCGTGCGAGAGAATCTGCGCGCTACGAGGCGGAGCTCGGGTACGTCCTGCGGCGCGCGGCCGAGGACGTCGCGGCCGGGCGCTACGAGACCGACTTCGCCGAGTTCCGCCGCTCGGTGACCGCCGAGAGGACGCGCCGTGGCTAGCTTGCAGATCACCGACGGCTTCCGGGCGGACCTTCTGGCGGTGGAGTCGGACCGCGTCTTCGACCACGTCATGGACGTGGTCGACCTGCTTCAGACGGTGCCCACCATGGGCTCGCGCGACCTTCCGGAATCGATAAGGCGCGCCTACGGCGACGGGGCGAGGAAGGTGCCCGTGGGGCCCTTCGACGTGGTGACTATCTACGACGAGGAGGCCGACGTCGTCACCGTGGCCGGCCTCGTGCACCAGCGCGCGGCATGGTAGGCGCCGTGCCTGCCTTCAGATCGGTTCCCGGCGGCCTGCTATGACGGGCGGGTCGCACACGGGCGGGAAGCCGCAGGCTGACGAAGACTCCGTCGCGCTCGCGTTGGGGATGCATGCGGGCGGCAAGTTCAAGTGAGCTGTATCGCGGGGACCGGGCTGCGCTCGCTGCTCGACGTGTACGTCTGGGTCAGGGCCAAGGGCGGCACTCTCGACTGGGACCGGGTGTCCGGCGAGCTGGCCAAGATGGGGCTTGCGGAGTTCGAGGCGCGCAACCGCCGCCTGGCCATGCGGCTCTTCGGCGGCGCCGAGCTGTC